>JAQICO010000235.1 GCA_027858495.1 Spirochaetaceae bacterium | reverse complement strand
CCATGGTTTTCCTCCTCCCAAATACCTTTCAGCTCAAAAAAGGATTCTTCGATGCTTTGTTTCTCCCAGAGGATTCTTAAGAACCGGGGTAATAGGCGAGGGTTCTCTTTGTATTTCCGGCCTTGGATGGCCTGTAATAAACTCTCTTCATCGGGTGGCAGTTGGTAACCTCCTTCCTTCCAGTGCTTTCTGTAGCGGTTTACATAGTCTTCCTGCAGCTTCTTTTCAAAGAGATAGAGTCTTCTCTTCCTATGGGCATCACTCCCATAGGAATACTTCGCGTTTCTCGCCAATGCCCTTCCTCCCGTCTTGATAATTCACTTCCACCCAAAAGATCCACCAGCCCGATTCCTCCAGATCCCCCTGTTGTAGGTCATAGAAGAGGATTCCCTTTAGCTCCTCCTCGATAACTGCGGGAAATTGTCCCTCAATGCCCCCTGGGCTTAGGTAACAGATCATTTGGCCGGCGGTCTGGCTCAGATCGCTTTCTGTGCTTATTCTGATTCTCAGGGCGCTTTGCCCCTTGTAGATTCTTCCCATATTTATTCCTATAGCGGACAGCTTAATTCCAGGGTTCCGGTGATTCGGCTTTGAAGTTCCAATACTTTTTGAACCTTTAGTATTCGTCCCAGGGGATAATCCCAAATCTGGGGTTCTTCCTGTATCTCTTTAAACCATCCTCTTGCTTTGATAGCCTGAGTTAGGGGCTGTAATATCTCCCCCTGATTCCGCCAATTACCCTTTATTCTCCCCAGGGTTCCATAGGCTTGTTGATGCTCGAATGTAGTTCTTTTTATGTCATAGTATTTATGACATTTTTCCAGGGGCTGGTTGATTTCAGCGAAGCTCCGTAGCTGGTTACTCATCTTCTCTTTGCTATCCTGGGGGGCCATGGATTCAGTGGGATTCATCAGATAGTTTACCGGGGTACGGTAATCCAGGTATTGGCTGATGGTAATAGCCTTGCTTTCATTTATTTGGTAGTTGTCCGGGATGGGATCCCCATAGTCCTGCCACATAAAATGACAGTTCCCTCCGTTTTCATAGCAGGGATAGATCATATACTCGCTCATAAATCCAAACCAAACCTTAGTTCCGGCCGGCACCACCTGAGCCATAGACAGGTATCCTGTTTTCCATTGTCCCGATGATACATCCAGGTCTATCCACTGCTCCGAAGAGGATATTCTATTATTGGGCTGCCCAGCAGAATCGGAAAAGATCACCGGATAGGCTCCGGCATCTCCGTCATGCTTATAGCAGTAGATATAGGCCAGGCATGATCCATAGAGATCATAGGGCAATATATAGGGCTGAAGGAAACATTGACATTCAATGTAGTAATCGAAAAAATATCCCGGATCATCGGGGTCTTCAATCTGATGAAGGCTACCTATCTGATTAGTCCCAATCCTTGCCATCAGCTTCCCTCAAAGGTTATTTCCCATAGGATTTGAAGGCTGTCGGTCAGGGCCATATTGATGGTGGGTATCATCTGGGCGTAGGCCAGGCAGTCTCCCGAGGCTCCGTTTTTCAGGGCCACTTCGTCTATTCCTGATTGACTCAGGGATCCTGCGGGATAGGTAGATTGATAGACCACCACATTGTCATCGGTAGCTCCCCATGTTCCCTTGGTCTGGGGATATCCTGAATCCAGGGCTCTTCTTCCGGCTGTGAAAGGGGTGTTGCAACCTGTATTATTCTTGGTGTCATTGCCCGTCCAGCCGGTTCCCAGTTCTATAATCCCGTTGCTTTGATCCACCTTGGCCCTGCTGGGGCTTTGAGACAGAAGATCTGCCAATAGGGCATCTCCCTGCTGGGTGATGATGTTATGATTACTCCCAATCCTCTCCCCATTTTCCTTCTGCTGAATAACCAGAATCTTTCCTTTTATCCCGAATTTCTCTTTCATCGATTCTCCCAAAGGTTGTAGGCCACCACTCCGGCCAGAAAGGCGCTTTCCATCCATACTATCCGTTTCCAGATTTGAAGCCTCTTTTCTCGCTGGTTAACCTGGTCTTGTAGTTCCATCTCTATCTCCAGATGTTCCTTTTCCTGTTCTTCCAAAAGGATTAGGCTTTCTTCATCACAGATTTCCAATATCTCCTCTATCAATATTCCTACTTCCTCGGCTTCCAAGGTACTCTCTGACCCGATCATCTCGGCGATTTCTTCCCTCTTCAAGTCGCTGCTCCAGCCTTTCTCCAGACTCATCAGCAATAGCAGTATCATTAACAGAAGGGTCCTTCTTCGAATCTGTCCTTTCTCCATTCATCAACTCCCTTGGGCTTTTTCCGCCCCATAGCAATTTAATTCCGATGATCAGAAACCCCGTGGTCACGGCCCATCCTGTTAATAGGATGTTCTTGATTTTTTGTCTGAAATTCATGATCTAACCCCCGGCCATTCCTTCAGAGCCTTCAAACCGATAATCCCGAAGAGCACCACCACCAACACGGAGAACCAGATATACTGATTGATCTTGTCATTCCACAGCAGATAAGTAGCGGCATAGAGACACAACGGTTTAAAACCGATGGCCTTGGATGGCAAAGCGATGATTCTTTTTAACAGAACCAGCAGCAGTTCCTCTAAGCTCATGCTGTAATGGGGTTGGCTGCCCAGAGGCAGGCTCTCATTTCTCTCTTCCATAATCCCTCCTAGTTGAATATGGCGATCAACACCACAGCGCTGAGCATGGCCACATTAATTACCTGATTTAATCCATCCATGCGGTTCCTATGCCGTTGATCACATCCCTTTTCTATTTGCCCCATTCTGAATTCCGAGGCCTTCATATACTGGGTAATCACTCCCTTCAATTGGGAGAGTTCCTTGGTCAGCAGGTTCAATGCCTTGCGGTCTTCATCGTTCAATGTCTTCCTCCAATAACACAATCCGGTTTTTCATCAATCCACCCCGTTTCCAGAAGAGGTAGATCTTTTCTATCACCGCTTTGCTGCTTAATCCGTCTTCCCGGAGCTTTCCCTCTATCTCCACCTGGCCATGGGCTTTAAAGGGGAAAAGAGGAAGTTCTGTTTTTATTTCATAACGTTTTCGGGGTTGTCCTTCCCGGGTAAGTGTTTCTTCCACCCATTTTTCACACTGGCTTATGCCTTCTTTGATATGCTGTGTGAAATAGGGGCCGGTGACATTGAAAACCCTGCGCCCATAGGTATCGATGCTTACCTGATCCCTTCGATAGCAGCATTGGTTCAACTCCATCACATAGGGGATCCCCGAGACGGCCAGTTTCTTTAGTTCCCCGGGAACCAGGCATTCCACATGGATAAAACAGCGGTCGGGCTGTGTGTCCTTGTCATAATCGAGAATCCTGATATCTCCGCTGTATTCCATGGAGCTTTCCACCATGCTTAATTCATCCACTTCGATGGCATGAACCACATCCAGTTCCTGTCCTGAATCAGTAACGCTATAGAGCCCCTGATATTCTCCATCCATATCCTGTATGGCTCGTAGATTTCCCGTTGGTAAAAAGGGATAACTGGGGCTCAGATCTTCCAAATAGTTCACCGGGGCATCGGCATATCTCCAAATCTCCTGATACTCCCTCTTCTGAACTTCATTCCATTTCAATCGGATATCATTATGAAACCGGTCCTCTGCCTGTGTTTCCTTGTGTTGGTATATATGACTGGCCTTGAATTGAAATAATAGTTCTTCCTCTTCCCAGGGCTGCTCCTGGAAACTGCTATAGGCAAAGACGATGCGTTTCTCTGCTCCGCATTCCAAATGGACCCCATAGCTCCGGGCCAGATCGCTCAATTCCTCCCAGTCATTTCGCTTCAAATGAGCATAGGGAATCGGCCAGTTGATCAAACTGCAGTCGATCTGATCTTCAGAGATGTTCCAGCGATTAGCGATGATATGAACCAGGGATTTTTCAGGTAAGCTTTTATCGCAGACCACCGAATCCAGATAGACCGCCTGATTCTCCCAATCCCCCCGTTCCTGTGAGGCGGCCATCAATCCCGAGAGGTCATAGAGCTTAATCCGTAGATAGCTACAGTATTCCTTTTCTAACTGAGCCCCCTTGCCATCCACAAAGAGACTGAATCTATGATGCCAGGGATATTCATCGCTTAGTCTGAAAAAGACCTGTATCTCCGAATCGGGAGATAGATAGGCTTTCAGACTGTTAAGTTCTTCTTCATCCCCGGTTAGTAGAATTTCCCCATCACTGGTGATGCTCAAGCCGCTGTCTTCTCCGCTATTGAACCAGGCTTCTTCAATCAGATCGGAATCGATCCATTGAAACTGATCATCCATCCAGAGCTTTATTCCCAATTGGGGGAAGATACTCAGATCCTCCAGGGAGGCCCATTCCGCTTCACTGAGATTCAGGTGGATCATGATAATATCACCTCTTCCCGGGTGTTGAGGAATCCTGCAATATCGCTGTTGCTTTTCATATACCACGGCCCGATGATTTCTCCCGAGCCCTGTATCAATCCTCCTTCCTTTTCCATAAGTAGGTTATTCAGACTCAGAATGAAATAGGCTTCCCGGTTGGCTTCTAGTTCCTCTTCCAATCTAAACAACAAGGTCAGATCGAATGAATCTTGAGATTCCATCTTGATTAATATTTCATTCCGGGATGTATAAAGAACTATTTCATGATCCCATGCCTTTCCCTGCTTTTGAACCGTCAATTCAAATCGGTAATAGCTGCTAAAGGGCTGTTGGTTAATCCGGATATTGTCTCGGCCCAGGTAGTAATTTTTATGACATAATAATGATGACATGGATTCCCATTGGGAGAGTTCTTCCCGCTGTTCTCCCTGAATTTCCAATCGCAGTATCAGGGCGCTATCCATTTCCCCCCTCAGGGTAAAACCGATGAATTGCAGATCCCCATATCTTATCCAACCGTCTCCCCGGTTTATCACCAAATTGAACAGGGGGTTATCCCCCTCCAGATTGAGGTTTAATCCCTGAAGGAAGAGACCCTTTGTTTCTGCAATATGGCCAAGAGATTTTGACTTTCCCATGGCAAGAGCCAACAACCAGGGTAGGCTGTCCTGTTCAATCCTACAGCTAAAGCCCCCGGTAATTTTCTCCCCTATGGAATAGATGGAGGGTTCCATTACTTCCAGAGTTCTTTCCCGCTTTATCATCATATTTTCCCAGCGTAGGGTTTCTTCCACAAAGGGAAGGGGAAAGACTCGGCTTCCATATTCCAGAAACAAAACAGCGTCATCGCCTCGGCTCATAGTTCCTCCATTAACACGTCCAAAACCAATCGGACCGTAATAGGAAAACCATCTCTATGAGGCTGTTTATCCTGATATTCCTTCTCTTGGACCTCCACGTATATGCAAAGACTGTTTAGGGTAGGATTTTGCTTAATCAGTTCTTCCAGGCAGCAACCGTATAAAACTATGACCTTGTCCTGGTCCATTCCGCAATAATTAGCCTGTAAGATCGTCTTGTAATGCCTTTGATAT
>JAQICO010000308.1 GCA_027858495.1 Spirochaetaceae bacterium | reverse complement strand
GTATCGTAGATGAACTGAGATCTATGGCCCACCAGTAGGTTGATGTTGTTGGGGAAATACTGGGACAGCACAAAACTCTCCAAACCGTCGGCACAAAGGTTTTCAATCAGTTTAAGATCCTTCAATTCTCTGGCCATGACCGCCATGATCTGCCGAGCCAGACGGCCTTGTCGGTTGATAATCACCTTGGGAGAACATTTCAGTTTCCGGGCCATGTTTCTTATTCCTGAGCTGGAGGAGGACATCTCCAGAAGGTCCTGATAATCGATCCCGGATCTTTTCACATAATAGTCTATGGAGAAATAATTTAGGTTAAATGTCCGACCGCAATAGCAGCATTGGTATCGTTGGGTTTTTCCTTCCCTTTTCAGGTAGTCGAAACCCTTTTTCCAGAACCAATTTTCGGGTTTTTCCTCCTGGTGGTATTTGCATTTTTCATTTGGGCAATAGGGAATTTCCATGGGGCCCTCCTTACCCCTATATTGCCCGAGCTCCCCTGGGATGCTTCAGGAAAAAGCCAATATATAAAAAAGTTTTGTCAGAGCTTGGGAACATTGGGAAAATTTCTTGCTTGATTGGTATTATTGGACTTATACTCAAATTCAATGAACTCAATAATGGAAGAAATCTATCATCTTTGGGCGTATTTATATATACATCCTCTTTTTGCTGCAGGGATAATATTGGTGGTGGGATATTATCTGGGGCGTTTAGCCGGACTGATAAAACTACCCGAAATAACAGGTTATATTTTTGCTGGTTTAATACTGGGAAAGTCTTTTTTCCATATTGTTCCCTATGAAGTGGAGCAGCAGCTGGGTATTTTTACTCATATTGCCCTGGGCTTAATCGCTCTGACCATCGGTGGAGAGTTTTCACTGGGTAAACTTAAACGCCTGGGGAAGAATGTCGCCGTTATTACTTTGCTACAGATTTTAGCTACTTTCCTATTGGTTTCCACTATACTTACCCTGCTGAAAATGCCCTTTCCCATTGCTTTAATGGCTGGGGCAATAGCATCGGCCACCGCTCCGGCGGCAACCGTTCATATTGTACAGACCCTCAAGGCCCATGGCACCTTTGTGGATATGCTCTATGGAGTGGTAGCATTGGATGATGCTGGTTGTGTGATTCTTTTCAGTATCATCTTTTCCATGGCCGGTACCATGTTGGGAATCTCAGGGGGAGACCATGGCATCGCCAGTGCTATAGGGCATCTTCTGTTGGAAATCGGCATTGGTGCGCTGGGTGGCTTTCTGATTCATGTTACCACCCTAAGGCGAAAGAGCGAAAATGAAAACCTAATAGTCATGTTGGGGTTATTCTTCTCCTATACCGTATTGGTCATGGGATTGGGCATGTCGCCCCTGCTGACCAACATGGCTGCTGGTACAGTACTTATCAATCTCTCTCCCCGTAACCATCGGCTTTTTCGGGTGCTGCGGCCCCTCACTCCACCGCTATATGCAATGTTCTTTGTATTGGCTGGTATGGAACTGGACCCTAGACAATTCCTAAACCCTGTCATTCTATTAATGGGTTCCGGCTTTATCATTGCCCGGGCATTGGGAAAATACGGCGGTGTTTTTGGGGGATGCAGCCTGGTTAAAACCGATCACCGAATAAGAAATTACCTTGGGTTCTGTATGCTGCCCCAGGCAGGGGTCGCCATTGGGTTGTCCGATATAGTTACCAGTATGCATTTACCAATAGGCACCTCTCCTGAAATCGTTGCAGGGCTTACTGCATTGAATTCTGTGGTGTTGATGTCCGTTTTTATCAATGAAATACTGGGGCCGCCCCTGTCTAAATTCGCCCTTATCAAGGGCAACCGTATGGAGGAATAGATGGAACTTACCCAAATGATACATAGAGATTGCTGCCGTGCCAATATTCTGGCTGATGGAAAGGACAATGCCCTGGAAGTCTTGGCCGATTTAGCCCTGCGTCATCCTGCGGCTCAGAATGCAGACCGTGATGAAATTCTAAAGGGACTGCATGCCCGGGAGAAACAGGGCTCCACAGGTATAGGGGGGCAGATAGCCATTCCTCATACAGCGGTAAAAGGGCTGGAGCATTTTGTCGTGGTAATGGCATCCAGTCAGAAGGGTGTGGAATTCGAGGCCATCGACAGAAAACGGGTGCGATTGTTTTTTGTCATATTGGCACCCGAGGGGCAGGCCTCCGATCACCTAAAGGTTTTGGCCAATATCTCCAGGACCCTATCTCTTTCGGGCGTGAAGCAGGAAATGCTGGCCGCCCCTACGGAAACTGCTCTTTTTGAGGCCTTTGTCTGTCATTTAGCTTCCGGTCAGACAGTCCTGCAGAAGAAGGAGGAGATGAGTCTCCTATCGCTCTATCTCTTTGATGAAGACCTGATTTACGATGTGTTAGAACTGTTTCTTCAGCTGGGGCTAGATGGGGCCAATATAAGTGAATCCTTTGGTATGGGGGAATATATCTCTAACATACCCCTTTTTGCAGGATTTTTGGGATTTATGAATGACCGGACCAACCGTAGTAAACAGATACAGGTCCTTATTCCAAAATCCAGGATAGATGTTGTGGTGGAGGGAATTGAATCCATCACCGGTGATCTGGATAAAAAACAGGGCGCGGCCCTGATGATTACCCCGGTGCTGCTCTGGAAGGGCACCATGAAATTGATGTAGTGTCCTGCCATGGACCACGCTATTCAAAATAAAGCCCCAAGATTGTTGGAAATTCGCTCATGGTTGCAGACCCTTTCTCCGCGGGGAGTAACTTCAGCAGAATTAGGCCGTCATTTTGATTTAAGCCGATCGGGGGCTTTAAAAAATCTTCGCTCTGCATCTGACCTCTGGCCGGAGATCTATCAGGATGATTCGGATAAACGCTGGTATATCCGGCCGGGGGTGGGGCAGCTATTATTATCGCTCAATCCAGAAGAAGCCGGTGTATTGCACCTGGCAACCCGTTTGTTTTCCAGGATGATGCCTCAGCTGCCCGTGGATACGGTGAAAGTTCTTGAGAAATTATCCAAGGCTTCGGTGAGTGCGTCGCCGGTTATGTCTGAACTCATCGGTGAAACTGCCAGTGAATTAGCCGGTAAGAATAGAGCTGCATCCATAGAATATCAAGGATTTTTAAAGCGCATTCATCTTGCCATGGAGAGCCATCGGGCTCTGAATATCCTATATGAGAAAAAAAATGGACAACAGACCAACTACTCCGTGTTGCCTCTTTTTCTGGAGCCCTATGGTCAGGGACGTTCTCTTTATCTCTGTGCCTATGAATATGTGCGGGAGCGTTACCTCAGCTTGAAAAGTGAGAGGATTCTGGATGTTCGGATTGAAAACATCTATGGACTACTGGGGGATGACCGAGAAGGCCGGCATAACCAGGATATAAGGGAATTGCGAGGGGAAATGCGCCGTAGACTTAACTGTTCATGGGGTATTTGGGGCGGTCCGGAAAGCTCTGAAGAGGTGGAGCTTCTTTTTGAATCCTCCTTAGCTCGACGGGTTAAAGAGAGCCTTTGGCATTCCGGGCAGCAGTTGATTGACCATCCTCAGGGGCTACTTATGCGAGTATCGGTCACTTCTCCCATGGAAATGTACCCATGGATAAGAAGCTGGGGACCGGCTGTAGAGATTTTAAAACCCCAATGGCTGCGGGATCGTCTAATAGAAGATTTAGAAAAAACCCTTAGACTTTATGGTTATTAGAGTATTTTATGCGGAACTTCGGCAAAGTTCATTCCCCCCGATTTGTCTCTCAAGGAATAAATAAAATAAAAAACATAACATGTTTCCAATAAGGAAACGCTCAGAGACGAAACTCTTCTTATCAAGGAGCTAAACGATGACATTCCAATTCATCAATAACTCCAATAAGAGGAGATGATTTATGAAGTCCACCATTTACATTTTGCTGCTGGTTGTTATGGGCAGCCTGAGTTTTAGCCACGAACCCAATGGGAACAGTCTTTGGGAGTACAATATAGAAAGCTCTCTTGAACAGCAGAACACCTACGAAAGGCTTGCCCTTTGGGTTGAGGAGATTTTCCCCTATTCTCAAAAACAGTACAGCTGGTCTCAGGGGAATCCTGTAATCACCATTGACCAGGCATTATCGGTTATTCCTCAGAATGAAAACCGCCCCTCCATGAGGTATTCCTATAACTTGATCATTGAAGTGGTAGATCAGCAGGTCCTGTTAACCTATAGCCAGGTCACACCCTTTTCAACGGAAGCCACCGCCCTATTTATTCCCGGTAGAAGAAAACTGAAGGGACCCTGGGAGGATATTCGACAGGATCTACTGACACAGAGCCGTTATATGAAAGAGCTGCTGGAAGTTAGGGGTTGATTTCCCTTTGGATTGTGGATTCACCTCAAAATATAATATTTGAGGTAAAGTCCCAGACCCAGGAACAAAAAGGCGGCGGTTATAAGCAGATAATCGCCCATGGTTAAATCTGGGCCAAGAAGGGTGGGGTTTTTATTGAGGCAGCGGCTGTATAGGGCCTGAGCAATTTTATCACTGAGGCGCATTACGCCATTTATTAGAGGCTGGCTATGATAATAGAGCCGCCGGAAAGGCGAGGGATGTTTCGCTAAGCCCCGGCTTTTAAGAGCATCGGAAAGTTGTCTGTTTTCCTGCTGTAAAAGGGGCAGGATAGTCATGGTTAAACTGACCAGTAGCATCAGCCTTCCCGCGGGGAAAAAGGG
>JAQICO010000448.1 GCA_027858495.1 Spirochaetaceae bacterium | reverse complement strand
TTTCCTTTCATTTTTATAAGTATAGTATGAAGCCGTTGAAATGGATAGGAGAAATTTTTGCCCGTTGAACAGCAAAACAGCTCGGTGCCCTTCTTGGTATTTGGTCTTTCCTCTGTTTTTTCATGGGTTAATGAATAATGGCAGAAAGATATTTATTGAAGAGTCAAGTTTATTATTTTTTAGAATAGATTAACTTTTTTACTTGATTTTTTTTAAAAGTTGGGGAAAAGGATAGTTTTTTTTTAGGTTAAAGTCCTTTTCTTGCAAAAAATGTGTCTGATTATATTGGAATTATATGGCTAATCATTATAATGGACTTACAATCCAATATTCATAAATACTGGGAATAAATTTTTTTAAATAAAGTTCGAGGAGATTCAAATGGCTAAAATTAGAGTAGGTTTTAACGGAATGGGACGTATCGGTAAGAACGTCATGAGAGTTATTGTTGAAAAATTCAACGATCAGATTGAAATTGTTGCAGGTAACGACCTGGTATCTGCTAAAGAAATTGCAAAGGCTCTTCCCAAGGATTCTATCCATGGAAGGTTCCCCTGCGATGTAAGTTTAAAAAGTGAAAACGTTATCAAAATTGGTGATCACAGTGTAACCGTATATGCTGAAAAAGATGCCAACAATATCCCTTGGGGAAAGCATAATGTGGATGTGGTTTTCGAATGTACCGGTTTTTACTTGAGTACAGAAAAAGCTTCTGCTCACATCAATGCAGGTGCAAAGAAGGTTATCGTTTCTGCTCCTTGTAAAGATGACACCAAAACCGTGGTTATCGGTGTAAATGCTGATACTCTAACCGGTGAAGAAAAAATCGTTTCTAACGCAAGCTGTACTACCAACTGTCTGGCTCCCATGACCAAAGCAATCGATGAAACTTTTGAGATCATTTCCGGTCTTATGTGTACTACCCATGCTGCAACAGCTACTCAGAGAGTTGCGGACTTCTTCGGTGGTGCTAAGAACAGAGCTACCCTGAACAACATCATCCCTGCATCCACCGGTGCTGCTATCGCTGTAGGTAAGGTTCTTCCTCACCTCAACGGTAAGCTTAACGGAACCGCTCT
Source organism: Spirochaetaceae bacterium (assembly GCA_027858495.1). Classification (GTDB taxonomy): domain Bacteria; phylum Spirochaetota; class Spirochaetia; order DSM-2461; family DSM-2461; genus JAQICO01. Next base: position 1,431 of record JAQICO010000448.1, on the reverse strand, counting down.
TCGTGTTCCCACCGATACTGGTTCTGTTGTAGAGGTTGTTTACCTGCTTAAGGGTAAGGTAACTAAAGATCAGATCGCTGAAGCATTTGCGAAGAATGCACCCGCAATCAATGCTCAGTCCCCCACTGGAAACGTACTTTACTTCGGTGACTACTACGAATGTTCCAGAGACTGTGTAGGTGAAGCTTATACTTCAATGGTAACTGACAACATCGTTGTCGTTGACGCAGACGGAAATACTCAGGTTAAACTGACTTCCTTCTACGACAACGAAATGGGATTCAGCAACAGAATGGCTGAACTTGCTCAGATCCTGACCAAGTAAGTAATTTAAACTGAAATCAAAAGGGGCTGCCTAAAGTCAAAATCGACTTTTGCGACAGCCCCTTTTTTGCTAATGACTCTCTTGTTATTTTGGGGTAAAATGTTTTTATGAAATTGCAGACCTTTTTTAAACTAGTAGAAATCCAAACCAAAATTGCCAGCCTTTTCCCCTTTATATTTGGCACCCTCTATGCCCTTTACCGTTTTGGTAAACTTGATTGGATATCCATGGCTTTGTATTTTTCCTCATTATTGCTATTTGATATGGCCACCACCACCATTAATAATTATATGGATTATAGAAAAGCCAAGGATGAACAGTATAGAAAAGAACATAACATCATCGGTATTGCCGGCATAAAAGAATCAACGGTGGTTTTGATAATTCTAATACTGCTTGTCTCCGCCTTTTCTTTGGGGATTCTACTGTTTTTTAAAACCGGCCCTCTGGTCTTATTACTTGGAGGGATGTCTTTTTTTGTAGGAATCTTTTATACCTTCGGGCCCATCCCCATTTCACGTATGCCCCTGGGCGAAGTGCTTTCTGGGGTTTTTATGGGTTTCATCATTCCCTATTTAGCCGTGTTTATTCATGAACCTTCCATCGGAGTAATCGAATTTATCCAAGGGAAGCTCTCGATCCATATTGACCTAATGGAAACATTATATATTGCTATTATTTCAGCACCCTTTGTCTTAGCCATTTCAAATCTTATGCTGGCCAATAATATCTGTGATCTTGAGCAGGATAAAAAAAATGACCGCTATCTTCTTCCCTATTATCTAGGCGTGAAAAATTCATTATGGATTTTCCGATGGAGTTATCATGTCATGTATCTCTTCATTATCCTGGCTGTTGGCTTGAAGATACTTCCTTGGCTAACCCTGTTATGCCTGCCGGTTTCCATTTTGCATTACCGCTTGGGAAAGGCCTTTACTTTAAATCATGTAAAGGTTCAAACCTTTGTCCTATCGGTGAAAGGGCTGAGGTGGATAAGTATGAGTTATATAGGAGCCATGGGGCTGGGATTGATTTTTCGTAGATTCTTAAGTTAATAAACTCATTGTTTTTTCTTACTAGGCTAACAGCCCCCTTTACTTACATGA
>JAQICO010000341.1 GCA_027858495.1 Spirochaetaceae bacterium | reverse complement strand
CGTACCGAGGGAATTTTACCAAAGCGTTTACAATCCCCCCGAGAAGAGTATCGTCCTGGCGATAGGATCAAGGCTTTAATTTTTGAAGTCACAAAGGCCCCTAGCGGTTTGCAAATTGTGATGTCTAGAACTCATGGTGATTTTGTTCGTTGCCTTTTTGAGCTTGAAGTTCCTGAAGTATATGATAATACTATCATAATTGAGAAAATTGTACGTGAACCCGGTTATAGAACCAAGATTGCGGTCTCTTCGACTCGTCCTGAAGTGGATCCTGTTGGGGCTTGTGTAGGGTTGAAGGGTGTGCGGATTCAGGCTGTGGTTAGAGAAATGGAAGGTGAAAAGATCGATATTTTACGATATGATCCCGATCCTCTTAATTTTATAAAAAATGCCCTGTCGCCAGCCCATGTTCAAGATGTTATTGTCTTGGATGGTGCAAAACGACAGGCCCTGGCGATTGTTCCTCAGGATCAATTATCTCTGGCAATTGGGAAACAAGGTTTGAATGTAAGATTGGCCAATAGATTGGTAGATAGGAATATTGATGTTAAAACAGAGGAGCAATTTCAAGAAATGGACATTGCTCAAGAAATCAATAGGGAAGCTAGTAATCTTTTTCAGGATATTGATGATGATACCGAAGAAATCAGCAAAGTTGATGAACTTCCGGGTCTTTCAGGAAGACTTGTCTCACTTCTTATGGAGAATTGGATTGAATATATTGAGTCTTTGATTACAATGGATCTAGATGAATTGGCTGGTTTTCAAGGTGTGACTGAAGATGATGTAAAAGCAGTAAAAACTGTAATTGAAAACAGTGTTCAGATCGTAGAGGATGATTATTCCGATGAGGATGATTATGAAGAACAGGAAGATGACCGAGAAGAGGACCAGGACCAGGAAGAGGAAGATCAAGAAACCTTTGAGTGTCCTGAATGTGGTGGAGATATTACAATCAATATGTCTTCCTGTCCCAGCTGTGGAGTTGGCTTAAGTTTTGAATATGAAGATGAGTCAGCGAAAGAAGAAAGCGATGAAATTCAAGAAGAAGATGATGAGTCAGCTAAAGAAGAAAGCGATGTGACTCAAGAAGAAAAGAAAAAGGATTCCGAATAATTATGTGATTTCGGAACATATTTAATAGTATAGATAGTAAGGAACGAGGGGTTTATGTCAGAAAATCAGGATAAGAAAAAACCAAAGGCCACATTGATAAAGCATCATAAGGATGAGCCTCCTAAGGAGGAAACACCCAAAGAAGTTAAACGTGTGGTTGTGGTTAAGAAAAAGATGGTGGTTAAAAAAAACACCAGGCAAAGCGGTGAAGACGCTGAGTCAAAAAAAGAAGACAAACCTCAACGTTCTAAGACCGAAGAAGGCTCTGAGAATAATAGCGCAGATAAGAAAGTTGGGAAAAGAATCCCTTCTAAACCTGCCAAAAAATATGATAGTTCCAGCGCTCCTCGCCAGGCTGGTCGACCAGTAGGGCGATATAAAGCTGATAATGCTCCCCGGCAGGCTGGAAATTTTCGTCAAGGCGGACAGCAGCCAACCCCTCAGGGAGCTGGTCGAAATCAAGAACGTCCTGCCGGCGGATATCAAGGTCGTAATGATAGTAGTAGGCCCGGTGGGTTTAATAGAACGACCAATGGTCGTCCAACAGGGGCTCGTCCTACTGGCGGATATAATAATGACCGTAGACCTGGAGGTTCAGGTAGACCTACCGGCGGACCAGGTGGTAGACCTGGTGGTGGAAGGCCTGGTGGCCCAGGTAGGCCCGGTGGAGGTCGTCCGGGTGGAGGTCGCCCAGGTGGTGGTCGCCCAGGTGGTGGAGGTAATTTCCGAGGCGGAAGTGGAGGAAGTTCTCCGGCACCGGAAGCTCAGGGAAAAAGTTCTCCTAAATAGTTTAAGTCTAAAAAATCTAAAACCTATCAAAAACGTAAAGAAGAGAATCATGAAAAGCTTTACGAATTCAAGAAGAAGGTTATTAATGTAACCAATCCGGTACCCAAAAGTATTGATATTATGGAAGTTATCACTGTTTCTGAGTTGGCAAGAAAAATGAATCTTAAGGCCAGTGATCTAATTTCAAAATTAATGGGTATGGGTATGATGGTTACTATAAACCAACAGATCGATGCAGAAACTGCTCAAATTATAGCAGATGATTATGAGTGTAAAATTAATATTGTGTCTCTTTATGATGAGACAATAATTGAATCCGAAGAAGATATAGATAAAGATCTTAAATCGAGACCACCTATTGTCACTGTAATGGGACATGTCGATCATGGTAAAACCAAGCTACTTGACGCTATACGTTCAACCAATGTGGTGGCTGGAGAATTCGGTGGAATTACACAGCATAAAGGTGCTTATACCGTTGAGACCCCAAAAGGACCTGTGACCTTTTTAGATACTCCTGGACATTCCGCTTTTACAATGATGCGTTCCCGTGGAGCACAGATAACCGATATTGTTATTTTAGTGGTTGCCGCTAACGATGGCGTTATGCCCCAGACAAAAGAAGCTGTAAGTCATGCCAAAGAAGCCGGCGTACCTATTGTGGTTGCAGTAAATAAAACTGATTTACCAGAAGCGAATCCCGATAGGGTGAAACAACAGCTTTCTGAATTAAATATAATTGCAGAAGACTGGGCTGGAAGTGTTCAATTTATCAATATATCTGCCTTAAAGAAAACAGGTATTAAAGAATTACTTGATGCAGTACAATTAGAATCGGAAATGCTTGATCTCAAGGCTAATTGGGATTGCCGAGCGGAAGGTAAGGTAATTGAATCGAAGGTTGACCAAGGTCGTGGTACTGTGTCCACCATTTTAGTTCAAAGAGGTGTTTTACGAGTTGGAGATTCCTTTGTTGCAGGGGTTTTTAACGGAAAAATTAGAGCTATGTTTGATGATAAGGGTGAAAAATTAATGGAAGCCCCTCCGTCAACACCTGTGGAAATAATCGGTATCTCTGGTGTTCCTAATTCTGGGGATCCATTCCAGGTTACTTCAAGTGATAGGGAAGCCAAACAATTCTCTGCAAAACGTCTAGAACTTCGAAAAGTTGAGGGCGCTAAAAATGTTAAAAAGATTACCTTGGATAACCTTTATGATTCAATACAGGATGGAGAAATACAAGAGCTAAAAGTTATCATTAAAGGTGATGTACACGGTTCTGTTGAAGCTCTTCAGTCTGCACTGGAAAAACTTTCCACCAAGGAAATACGTCTAGCATGTATTCGTGCCGGCGCAGGAGCTATTATTGAAGACGATGTTTATCTCGCTTCAGCGTCAAATGCTATTATTGTTGGTTTTCATGTAAGACCAACTGCCAAAGCCCAAAGTATTGCAGAAGCTGAAAAGGTAGATATTCGAAAATACAATATTATTTATGATGCCGTTGAAGATATTCGTTCCGCCATGGAAGGTATGTTAGCTCCGGAACTTAAAGAAGAAGTAAGTGGAATGGTGGAGATTCGAGAAACCTTTAAGGTTCCAAAAATTGGTGTTATAGCCGGTTGTATGGTGACCTCTGGAACCATAACACGTAAAAGCCAAGTACATGTATATAGAGAAGGTGTTGAGGTTTATACCGGCGGTATTTCTTCGCTCAAGCGATTTAAAGATGATGCTAAGGAAGTTAGAGAAGGCTTTGAATGTGGACTTTCCATCGACGGCTTTCAGGATATTAAGGTAGGCGACCAGGTGGAAGTTTTTAACATTCGTGAAATTGCAAGAAACCTAGGAGAAAGTACTTCCGGTGAATGAGTTAAGACTTAAAAAAGTGGAAAGCCTGATTAGGGAGCTTGTAAGTACCTTGATCATTAATGATCAAGTGAAGGATCCCCGGGTTTCCACTTTATTATCCATAACAAAAGCGGAAGCAGCCAAGGATATCAGTACCTGTAGGTTATATGTATCTTCTATCGAGAGTGATAAGTCTTTGGAGGAATCCGTCAAGGCATTAAACCATGCCGCAGGATTTATCCAAAAGGCCATATCTCCGAGATTACGTATGCGGGTAACCCCTAGATTGAAATTTTATGTAGACCGTTCTTTAAAGGACGGGTTTGAGATAAACCAGAAAATAGATGAAATGCAAAACAGGAAAGATCAACAAGAATAAAATTATCCTCTGGAATAAAGAAGTTGGAGAAACATCCTTCTATTCCCTTGGTAAAATTAAAAAACTTTTAGGTACAAAAAAGGTGGGCCATACTGGCACCCTTGATAAATTTGCTCATGGGTTGATGATTGTATTAAGCGGAAAATTAACCCGTCTAAATAGTCTTTTTAGCTCTATGGATAAATCTTATATTGCAGATATAACCTTTGGCAAAGAAACGGACACCCTTGATCCAACGGGTAATGTTCTTTATGAAGCCCCTGTCCCTGAACAAGAGACCGTTATAAATACTCTTTCAGGATTTATGGGGCTTCAACATCAAATCCCTCCTATGTATTCAGCTATCCACGTGGATGGGAAAAGAGCATGGAAAAGAGCTCTTGATGGTGAAAATATTGAAATGAAACCAAGAACGATTCGGATAGATCAATTAAAGGTTATTCATTGGATAGATAATACTCTAAGAATTGAGATACATTGCTCCAAGGGAACCTACATCCGGTCTTTTGCCCGGGATTTAGCTCTTTCATGTAATAGTCGAGCCCATTTAACGGCACTGCAACGTATCTCCGTGGGGCCTTTTCAGCTCCAACAAGTTGAAAAGCAAGATGAATTATCCTTGAAATTATTGGATGCTTGGGATTTAACTACCTATCTAAAGGACTTTTTCGTTCTTAAAGTGCAAAAAAATCAGGCTGATTTGATTATCCAGGGAAGAGAGTTGTCTGTGGTGTTTAATGAAAACCCCTTTTATTAACAGGGGTTTTATGGGCTTTTTGATGATAATAAAGAACTGCTTGCTGTGGTAACAAAAAAGTTGGATGTAATCAGCTATCTCTTTGTAGTACCAAAGGAAAGTTAGAATAGTTAGATTGACTTTTTCCAGTTATTAAGTACAATAGCATAATATAACGGGTTCCGTTGTAATGTTATTCCTATACGCAGGGAATAATGAAATATTTTTAACTTTTTCATAATTTGGCTGATTCCTGGAGAGTGTTACTCTGCTTGTAAATGGCTTTATGTTTGTGGAAAAGGCCGATTAAAAGGCTTTCAGGAGAAAAAATGGTTACCAAAGAAGTAAAGGGAAAAATCATTGCTGAATTTGGCAAAGATGGAAAAGATACTGGATCAACTGAGGTTCAGGTTGCATTGTTAACAAAAAGAATTGAAGATTTAACAGAACATTTTAAATCTCATAAAAAGGATCATCATTCAAGAAGAGGTCTTCTGAAGATGGTTGGACAAAGAAGAAGACTGCTACGCTATCTGAAGAATAATAACCTGGATGGTTATAGAAATCTTATTGCGAAGTTAGGACTGAGAAAGTAAGACAGAAGGATAAAGAATGGAAATTGCGAAACTTAAAATCGGTGAAGAAGAACTCATACTGGAAACGGGTAAGATGGCCAAGCAGGCTAATGGTTCAGTGGTTGCACGTTATGGTGGCTCTGCTGTAATTGCAACTGTCTGCTGTGGTTCGGAAGCTCAGGAAGGATTGGATTTTGTTCCTCTTTCAGTAGATTATAATGAAAGATATTATGCAGCTGGAAAGATTCCTGGCGGATTTTTGAAAAGAGAAGCTAGACCTAAGGATAAAGAAATTATCGTGTGTCGTTTAATCGACCGCCCTATGAGACCTTTATTTTATAAGGAATTTGGACGAGAGATTCAGCTTGTGCCTATGACTCTGTCTACGGACCAGGTTCATACTCCCGATGTTGTGGGGATGATCGCTTCTTTTGCTGCTGTAATGATTTCGGATATTCCATTTAATGGTCCCGTCGCTGCAGTTCGTGTTGCTTCTATCAATGACGAATTGATTATCAATCCTACATTTCAGCAAATTAAAGATTCAGAAATGGATATTATCGTGGCAGGTACTGAAGACGGTATCTGTATGGTAGAAGGTGGTGG
>JAQICO010000358.1 GCA_027858495.1 Spirochaetaceae bacterium | reverse complement strand
GGGGGAACACAGTCCGTCGTGAGCTTCATTGGAAGCATTGGGCTTTCAGGGAGATGCCAGGGGGGCCCTTCCCTGCTCATCGGCGTATTGAAAGCATATCTGTCCATTCTCTTTAAGCTTTTGAACCCATTGTTGATTGGCGTAAAAACGTCCTTCACCATGGGATATGGCGATCTTATGTATGTCTCCTGGTTTCATTAAACTTGTCCAGGGACTTAACGTAGAGGCGACTCGAGTACTTACCATTCTGGAAATATGACGGTTGATTTCATTGTGGGTTAATGTGGGGTCGTCGGCCTGTAATGAGCCTATTTCCCCATTGGGTAATAATCCGCTTTTTACTAGAGCTTGGAATCCATTACATATACCCAAAATTAATCCATCCCGGTCCAATAATGCTTGAATCTCTGCATGGAGGATTTCATTTTGCAGTTCGTTAGCAATAAATTTCCCTGAACCATCGGGCTCATCTCCGGAACTGAAACCTCCGGACAACATTAATATCTGAGATTGCTGTAATGCCAATTTCATTGATTCAATAGATTCTTTTACATCCTGGGAGTTCTGATTTTTAAAGACCAAAATGTTAGATAAGGCCCCTGCTTTTTCAAAGGTTCTAGCAGTATCGTTTTCACAGTTAGTTCCTGGGACTACAGGTAAAAGGACCTTGGGGTTTTTCTTTTGGCCGGACTAATGGGGGGCCTTGTGTTCCTGGATTATTTGTTCTAAGAGTTCTTCTTTTTGATCCTTCAAATCATGAAAAACCTTTGCCAAGGGTTCCTTCCAATTTTTCAAAGCATTTTTTCTGGTTAGACTTTTACCATTGATGATAAAAGTACCGGAACCATTAGTTCTCCCTATAAAAATAAGCCTGGAATCTTCCAGTTTTTTAGAACTTTCAAAAAGAATACTTCCAAACTCACGGTTGAAAGCCCAATCTTCAAGATTGGCCTCAACTCCGAGACCATTACCAACGGCAGCTTTAAAGAGGACTTCTGCCACACCGCCTTCCTTTATGGACATAGCGGAAAGTACATTTCCCTTAGATCTAAGTTGATCTAAATAGTTGAAATTATCCTGTAATTGAGCGGAATCCGGGGTGAGATCTTCCTTGGGTGTATGTCGTAGTAAATAAAGATAAGAACCATCCTGTTGAAATTCACTGCTGGTAAGTTTATCCGCTTCACCGGTACATACAGCGAAGGAAATTAAGGTTGGGGGAACATGTATGTCACCAAAACTACCAGACATACTGTCCTTACCGCCTATGGCTGGAGCCTTCCATTGGCGCTGGATTTGTAATGCACCTAAAAGAGCAGCTAGGGGTTGTCCCCAAATTTCCTTTGAAGTCATACGCTGAAAATATTCCTGAAAACTCAATCGGGATTTTTGCCAATCCCCACCCATGGCTGCTAAACGTGTAATAGATTCAACCACGGCATACAGGCTCCCATGATAGGGACTCCAGCTGGATATTTCAGGATTATACCCATGACCCATGATCGAGCAGGTTTGGGTTTCTCCATGTAACACAGGCAATTTATGGGCTGATGCTTCACTTTCACTCAATTGGTTTTTTCCGCCATAGGGCATAAAAACGGTACCTTTTCCAATGGATGCATCAAACATTTCACCTAGACCCTTTTGTGAGGCCACATTGAGCTCTTTTAGGTTATTAATAAATTGTTCGGATCTGTCTTTCCCCGATATATTTCTAAGAAAAGGATTTTCATTTTCCTGGGGTGAAAGGATTTTCACATCTATTGATGATCGTACTCCATTGGTATCTAAAAAGGTCCTGTCCAAATCGACCAGTGTTTGGCCCTTCCATGTCATGGTCAAACGATTTTCACCTGTTACTTCAGCAACTTTTAAACATTCTAAATTTTCTTTTTTTGCCAATAAAATGAAATTTGATACATGCTGAGGTTCTACCACCACGGCCATACGTTCCTGAGATTCGCTGATGGCCAACTCCGTACCATTCAATCCAAGGTATTTTACAGGGACCTGATCTAAATCGATGGTAAGACCATCGCTTAATTCTCCTATGGCAACGGAAACTCCTCCAGCTCCAAAGTCATTACATTTTTTAATCAATTTGGTCAGTTCCGGATTTCTGAATAAGCGCTGAATCTTTCGTTCTTCCGGTGCATTGCCCTTTTGAACTTCAGCTCCACAGCTCATTAACGAATCCTCTGTATGAGCCTTGGAAGAACCAGTTGCACCACCACAGCCATCTCGACCTGTTTTGCCCCCCAGTAATAAGACAATATCTCCAGGGACAGGAGATTCACGTCGTACCCAATCTTGAGGAACCGCCCCTACAACAGCTCCAACTTCCATTCTTTTTGCTTGATATCCGGGATGATATATTTCCTTAACCAATGATGTGGCAAGGCCTATCTGATTACCATAGGAACTATAACCACGGGCGGCTCCACGGGTTATCACCTTTTGGGGAAGTTTTCCTGGAATGGTGTCTTCCAATTCAGCCCGAGGATCTCCACTACCGGTAACTCGCATGGCCTGATAAACATAGGAACGTCCGGATAAGGGATCTCGAATGGCCCCTCCGATACAGGTTGAAGCTCCACCAAAGGGTTCTATTTCTGTGGGATGGTTATGGGTCTCATTTTTAAACATCAAAAGCCAGGGCTCTTTTTTATCGTCTACGGTAACATCTATTTTAACACTGCAGGCATTGATCTCTTCGGAGATTTCCAAATCGTCTAATTCACCTTTGCTGCGCATTTCTTTAGCTGCAAGGGTGGCCAAATCCATCAAGGTACTGGGTTTTTTCTGACGGTTTAAATCCTCACGGACCTGTTGATATTCTAACCAGGCATTATGTATGCTTTCTTTCCAAGGGCCATGCTCAATTTCTAGAGATTCAATCTTGGTTTCAAAGGTTGTATGTCGGCAATGGTCCGACCAATAGGTATCCAATACCTTTAATTCAGTTTCTCTGGGGTCACGTTTTTCTTGATCTCGAAAGTATCTTTGTACATGTTCTAAATCGGCCAGGGTCATGGCTAAACCGTCTTGTTTCCGATAGGTATCCAGAGAGTCTCTATCCCAGGAATTAAAAC
>JAQICO010000398.1 GCA_027858495.1 Spirochaetaceae bacterium | reverse complement strand
CCAGCTTGATTCAGAGTTACAACGGCTTGATCCACCACTGATTGACTCACTGATTCATCATCGGCTACTCCTTGGGCTTGGGCAATGGCCGATAAAAAAACATCCATGGCACTTTGAGGAACATCTCCCAGTGCTGATCCAACCGTATAGGTGGATTTTAATGAATGGGCTTGGGCTATTGATGAAAGCAGGTACATTTTTTCAACCACAGTCTCGTTTTCTCCGGGTGTAGGACAGCCACTGGTCACTATAACCAGGTAAATTGATATAACTATTAGAAGCGTTTTTTTCATGGTTTTTCCTTTCGTCTTATCAAATAAGCTCAGATTCCTTAAGAGATAGTTTACAACTGAAATTATCCTATTTAATTATTTGATAAAAAAAAGCTGTTGTCAATAAAAAGGTAAACCCATCTTTTTCGATATGAAGTAAAACACCTCCTGTTCAAAAGGGTAAAAATTAATTGGACAATTTATTTCTCGTTAGATATGATATTGTAATAAGTACAAACATTAAGTCCGGAGAAGGTATAAAACTGAAGGACTTTTTTATCTCCAAATTCTTAAAGGAAATGAAAAAATGAAAGAGATGTGGGATAAGAGATATAAGGCAGAGGAGTTTGTCTACGGCAAAGAAGTCAATGCCTTTTTAAAGGATTGCCTGGATCGTCTGCCATTGAAGGGGGAATATTTATTTCCTGCAGAAGGGGAGGGACGCAATGGGGTATATGCAGCCCAAAGGGGACTTTCTGTGTTTGCCCTTGATATCAGTTCCCAGGGAAAAAAGAAGGCCCTGGCACTGGCTGAAGAAAAGGGTGTTCATATTAAATATGAAGTGGGTGATATTGCAGACTTGAATCTGGAGGAAAATAGCTTTGATGGGGCAGTGTTTATATCCGCCCATTTCCCCCCGCATTTAAGATCTTTCTATCATCAGAAAATAGCCCGGCTGATAAAACCTGGCGGCTATGTTATTTTAGAGGGATTCAGCAAAAGTAATTTACCGCTGAGAGAAGCCAATCCAGAGATAGGCGGTCCAAAGAATGTGGACATGCTCTTTTCCATAGAAGAAATTCGTGAGGATTTTAAAGACTTTAAGATAGTGGAGCTGCAGGAAGTGGAAAGGGAACTGCACGAGGGCAGTCTGCATAATGGGATGGCCAGGGTGATTCGGTTTGTTGGGTCAAAGGAATAAATTTAACATAAGAGCCTCTATTTAGTGTTACACTATCTAGGAGAGCATAACGTGAAGAATAATAAAAACCTAATAATGACCCTGTTTATAATCAACTCATGCGATAGTGGATCGCCACAGAAGGGAGAAGACGATCCCCAGGCCCGCAGCTTCTATATGGGTTACACCACCTGGCCCTTTGTACCGGGAGATGATAGAGCACAGGATTTTGTATATGATAGGGTAAAAACATCCTGGTATTCAGATATAGGGGCTTTGCATTTTATGGATGGAATCCCCTGGTCGGTAAACAACAGCAATTATGTGGACCCCAGCGAAGCGGGGGTTACATCGCAATATACTGCTCAGGTGAACCCAGACCTGGGAAATGCCAGAGTTATCCTTCTAGACCGAATCATTGCCACCGCTCCCCAGGAGGTTATTTACTTGGCCATAGACCCATTGAATGATACAAGGGGATATAGAGCCAGGGAATTTGCTACGGCTGTTGAGCCGGAGGATCAGGACTTTCACGATGATGCAGTGCATTATGCCTATAGCAACTATGCCGTCTATGCCCTTTGGCTTATCTATGAATATTATACTGAAAATGAATATACCCTGCCGAAGATTTATTTTAACTTCGGATCCGAGGCATCGGATTTAGGATTAGCCAGTTTGACAGCCTGGGATAATTTTGAGGTTTTTGCCCAAGGCTTTTCCTCCCAGATCCGGGGATACAGCCATAGCGATGGGGCGTTTCAGAGCTTTGTCCGTTCCACTGATCTTCTGTTTTCAGTGGTTTTACGGTCCCCTGGTTCTTCAACTATGACCCAGCTTCAAGAAGCTATAGCCGATTCCGATGGAACTATGGCCAACGAACAAATTACCGATTACATCGATTTGATTGGAATCAGCAGCTATGGTTATCTCTTTTACGACGATATGTGGGGCGGTGAGGATGTGGGGCCTTCCACTCTGGGCAATGACCGCTTATATCAGGATGACCGTCGGGGAAATCCCTCGAACCTTCCCTCGGACTGGCTATCTCAAATCCAGACAATAGCCCCGGGAATTCCCTACGGGATTACAGAGACTGGATGGATCGGAGAGGATTTAATGCGTCCATCCATGATGGATTTTGACGAAGCTAACGGAGCCAACGGGTTTGACGATTATTTGATTACCGCAACCGAGGATTACCAGAACCGATATGTGCAAATGACCCTGGAAGAAGCCCAGCAGATGGCTTTTCAATTTGTGATATTTTTTACTTTAGTGGATTACGATATAGGCCATGATGTAATGGAGCAATATGTCTATGTTGTTCTTTCTGGACAGGATAAACAGGATGCTTTAAATCTTTATGATTGCTGGATAAAAACAGGCTTTTTTCAACCCAATGAAAACATGGACAGCTGGGATGAATATGACATCTTTCCCGGAGATCTGATGGAGCGACTGGAGCAACGGCCTTCATGGACCACCTGGGGAAATTGGTTTGCCAAGGATCTGAATCCATAAAGAAGAGTCATTTGCCTATTGACTCTCCTTACTCAAACAAAGAGCTATTCTCGCGAGAAAGAGTTTTTAGTGCCCGGAAATATTCATGAACTTCGTCGATAACCTCCACCAGGTCATTGGACTTACTATCCACATTTTTGCTGCCTTTGAGAATATCCTCCAATCCGGTGGAGATCTGTTTGGTATCATCTGACATTTCATTCATGCTGATTTCTTTCATTAAATTCCTAGTGATTATCTATTCACTATTCCCATGGTTTGTTCTAATTTCTAGGTTTATAGATCGAACTAAGGGATGGATTTTTTTTTGTCATGGTTATAAACTACACTTCAATGAATAACTAATTGTATCAATCCTCCCGGGTTTTTATGAATCGGTTAAAGAAAGGACGTATAAATGTGCAATACCCCCTACTGGTTAGGAATAGATATCGGTTCCACCACGGTTAAGGCCGTACTGGTGGACCCGCAAAAGAAAGAAGTGCTTTTCAGAAAATACCTGCGCCATGGTGCCAAACAGCGGGCCACCACCCGTGATCTTCTTCAGGAACTCTCAAAAAAATACCCAGGGGCACAGGTGATTCCTGTATTCTGCGGAAGCGGCTCAAGGACTTTAGCCCTGGAGCTCAAGGCTCCCTATATTCAGGAAGTGGTGGCTAATTCCCTGGCGGTGCGTGAATTTTACCCTCAGACCCGGGTGGCCATTGAACTGGGCGGCCAGGATGCCAAGATTATCTTCTTCCACAAAGATGAAAAGACAGGCAAGTTGGTGGCTTCGGATATGCGGATGAACGGCAGCTGTGCCGGGGGGACCGGAGCCTTTCTTGATGAAGTGGCCTCTCTGTTGAAACTCACTCCCGATGCTATGGAACTTGCCGCCAGTGAAGGAACCACAGTGTACGATATCTCCGGGCGCTGCGGGGTTTTTGCCAAGACCGATATTCAACCCCTGTTAAATCAGGGCGTACGGAAGGAAGACCTGGCTTTATCCTGCTATCATGCCGTGGCAAAGCAGACCATCGGCGGGCTTGCCCAGGGGTTGGAAATCCATCCTCCGGTGATCTTTGAGGGCGGTCCGTTACATTTTAATCCTACCTTGGTGAAGGTCTATGCCGAAAGGTTGAATTTAGTGGGAGATCAGGTGGTCAAGCCCGATAACCCCGAAGTGATGATCGCCTTTGGGGCGGCCCTGGGTGTGCCGGTGATGTTTCCCCAGGAAGAGCCTTGGGATTTAAAGAGACTATCTGAAAGTGATACCTATGATCACAAAGAGAAACCCGAGAATAGCGACTTATCGGGGCCCTATTTTAAGAATGATAAAGAAAAAGAAGATTTCCTACAGCGTCATGAGCTTCCCCAAGGCCCAACCCTGGAAGAACATCGGGGAAAGGTCCTGGAGGTTTATCTTGGATTAGACGCCGGTTCCACCACCAGTAAATTTGTCTTGCTGGATAATGAGGAAAATCTGATTTACAGCTTCTATGGCAATAACCATGGGGAACCCATTAATGTAATTCAATCTGCCCTGCTGGATTTAAAAAAACAGGCTGACAGCCTGGATATAGAATTGAAATTTTTGGGAGTAGGTACCACCGGTTATGGTGAGTTGCTCTTTCACAAGGCCTTTCGAGCGGATTTTCATACCGTGGAGACCGTTTCCCATGCTGAGGCCGCCCTTAAATATTCTCCCGATGTCAGTTTCATTCTGGATATCGGCGGCCAGGACATGAAGGCCATTTTTATAAACAACGGCATTGTCACGGGCATCACACTAAACGAGGCCTGCAGCGCCGGGTGCGGATCCTTTTTGGAGAACTTCGCCAGCAGTTTGGGAATCCCCGTGGGGAACATAGCTGAGATGGCCTTCGCTTCTAAAGCGCCCTCGGTGTTGGGAAGCCGTTGTACCGTATTTATGAACTCATCGGTGATCACCGAACAGAAAAACGGCAAGACCCCCGAGGATATTATGGCGGGGCTATGCAACTCGGTGATTGAAAACGTCTTCACCAAGGTAATACGTTTATCCAATCTCAAGGCTCTGGGTGAACATGTGGTGGTGCAGGGGGGAACCTTCCGCAACGCCGCAGTACTGCGTTCACTGGAGAATTTTGTGGATCGCGAAGTGCTCTGTGCACCCTATCCCGGAGAGATGGGAGCCATCGGGGTGGCCCTGCTGACCAAAAAGCATATGGACGCCCAGCCCGGTGTCTCCACCTTTTTGGATTGGGATCAAATA
>JAQICO010000079.1 GCA_027858495.1 Spirochaetaceae bacterium | reverse complement strand
AAAGTCCCTCCGGTGTAAATGAACATAAAAAGACCGATAATTCCAAGAATGCCTTTGATGCCCTTTTCGGTGATTGATTCTTTTCACCAAAATACTGATTGTAATGGGTATGGAATAATACTATACCCTTAAAGGCTTCATTAAAAAAACTGAATTATTGTATTTAGAACTGATTGTACGCAATATTGATGAGGCTAGGCCCCCGATAATCGGTTTTCAGAAACAGGTCTCAATCAGCGCTCCACTTCAATGCTGCAGCTTTTCATATTTCCCAGATCATCACAAATCGTTACCTGATATTCTCCGGGAGGAGGGGCTAACTCAATCTGATGAAACCTTTCTGTGCTGTTGATATATTCTCCGTTCAAAAACCAGTGAATTGCAGCATCTTCATCTTGATGGGCTGCATGAAGCAGCAGCTTCCCTCTATTTCCATCCACTTCCACAGGTATTATCACTCTGCTGTTTTCCCTGGGATATATCCATTCAAGGACCTGGCTCGATGAATCAGTTCCAGAAAGGGCCAGGGGAGGGGGAAGCCTGCTGTAATCGCTGTGGTAGTATTGATAATACCATTGCTCTATGGGAGGCAGAACAAACCATTTCCGATGCAGCATTTGATTCACTGGGTAATTGCTGCTATTCACTTGGAATTGTCCGGACTGGTCCAGATGTACCATTCTATGATAGGGACATACAGTACCGCCTGAAAGACTTCTAGGAACCCATTGAACTTCTGTTTCTTCGCAGTTCTGACCAGCCAGCATATGGCTCTTCGTGCAGAGAGTCTCCCTTTCCATTTCCTGATAGGGTGGTCGAAACCAGGACGTGGGAGGCAGAATATCCACCATATCAAAAAGAATCGGAGCAGCAGCCCTGGAACCTGTATTTCCGGGTCTGCCTTCGCCGTCGCTGTTACCCACCCAGATCCCAATGGTATATTCCGGTGTTACTCCCATGGCCCAGGAATCACGGAATCCCCAGCTGGTCCCTGTCTTCCATGCCATGGGGTAGGAGGAGCTGAAATTTATCCAGCCAGCCTCTTCATCGGGGCGTACCACCTCGCAGAGTTTCTCCAGGGTCTGCCATAGGGCCGCTGCACTTGCGGGAGGATACAGTTCCTTTATTTCCGATTCCTTTAATTCATTCAGTACCCAGCGATTGGAGTGATAATTGTCTTCAAAATATCCACCGCTTTCCTGATATCTTAGCAGCGTTCTGCCCATTCCTGCATAAAGGGCGCTTAATTCCCATAGAGAGGTTTCGGCTCCGCCGACAATAAGAGTCAGCCCGTAATGAGAACTGCTGTAGGGAAGTTCCAGGCCCATTCTGCTCAATTGGTTTTGAAAGCGGTCTATACCATACTGGTTCAGCAGATAAACCATGGGCACATTGAGGGACTGGGTCAGCGCCTGACTGGCCGGTACCATTCCTTCAAACCTGTGATTGTAATTCTCGGGAGTGAAATTCCTGTAATGCAAAGGATAATCGGGGATCAGCTGATCGGGGAGAATTTGTCCCTGATCCACCATGGAAGCATAGAGAAAGGGCTTCAGGGTACTGCCGGTACTGCGGGATGCGATAATGTTATTCACCTGGTTGCTGTGAATCTCCCCCTGGATAGGAAGTGTATTACCCATATATGCCAGAGTTTCTCCTGTGCGGGTGTTTAGTATGATACAGGCTGCGTTGTGAATTTGATTCTGCATCAGAATCCTGTGATGTTTTTCCAGGACATAGGAGGCCTTTCTCTGTAATTCCCGGTCTATGGTACTGATGATCCTTTGACCGATTCTTCCTTCCTCTCTGGCCTGTATTAACAAATGAGCGGCCTCGGTGGGAAAACTGTAAATTCTTTGGGGAATGGATTCGTCCAGAGAAAGTTCCAGGGTTATTTCATCAAAGGCGTCGGTTTGGTATAGGCGATTTAATAATTCATCCCTTTTCCCTAGCAGCAGGGTATCGTTTTTTCCGGGATACATTTGAGAAGGAGCATTGGGAAGAACCGCCAGCATGGCGACTTCAGCCCAGGACAGCATTTCAGGAGGGACTCCAAAGTAACGGTAGCTTGCCGCTTCGAGACCTACTATATTTCCGCCAAAGGGGGCATTGGCTGAATAAAGATTCAGAATCTCCTCTTTTGACAGCTGTGTTTCCCATCGGAATGCAAGAAAGATTTCAATTATTTTTTGCCTGTAGGTTCGCTCTCGTTGCCGATTTAACCGGACCACCTGCATGGTCAGAGTGCTCCCCCCGCTGACAATTTCTCCGCTCCGCAGGTTCTGATACATAGCCCGCATTATTGAGCCCGGTCTCACTCCCCAGTGGCGGTAAAATCGCTTGTCTTCGTAGAGAATCAAGGCCCTGCTGAATTTTTCCGGAACAGGTCCATAGGGGAATCTCCATTGATCATCCGCTGCGATTTCCGCTTGAATCAGACGCCCTTGCCGGTCATATATAACGGTGGAACAGGGGCTTTCCCCAAAGGGCTGTTTTAAGGGATAGAGGAGAAATATCAGAAGAGCCGCCACCGGCAGCAGGGCTCCCCCGATAATAATCAGATCTTTTTTTGTCATCACCTGTCTGCAATAACCTCCACGGTCATACCCTTCTTCAAGCTATAGCTATCCATGTTGTACATGCTTTCGCAGCGGATTCCCGGGAAATAATACTCTCCGCTGTAGGCTGCAGTCAGGTAAAAAGCAAAGGTTTTACTATGATTGCCCCATCCGAAATCAAAGTAACTGTATATCCTGTCATCTCTGAAATCCTGATAATCGGGCTGATCAAAACTTGTATCCTGTCCGGATTGATCCATCCGGGTATTCAAGATCTCCCAGCCTGCCGGGAAAATGGTGGACAGTGCGATATTCTGCTCATGTTCATTGGAGTCGTTATCCACTGTCACGATCATCATAAAGTCTGTTCCGGCGGTAAGGCTTGATGGGTCTACAGTTCTTCCCTCCCGATCCTGATACTTTACTGTCATGGACAAACGACTTTGCTCAGCCCGTTCTTCTCCTGGCCGTGGAACTCCCGTTGATGTAAGGCTCAGGTAAAGCTTTGCTCCGCTTTGGTTGCTTATGCTTATCTGTTCCTGACCCTCCAGCAGATCCACTATGAGAAACTTCGTTTGGGTAGAAAGTCTTTCCTCGCTGCCCCCGTCAATGGAATAACTGACTTCCAGGCTCTCCAGATCCTGATTATTGGCATATTTCGATACAGCAATAAGGGAGTAGCTTAATTCCTGGGTGGAAAAATAACGGGAGGAGCTCAAGCGGTCAGAGATTTCTTTCAGTAGATTAGCAGCTGAGGGATTATTCAGTATGGTCATGGTTTCCAGAATCATTGCTTTATCCCTGAAGGAAGAACCGTAGGTACTGGAGGTACTGCGGTAATCTTCAATCTCCCAGCCAGCTCCGCTTATCAGATCCTGGGCAACACGTTCTTTACCATCCAGGGCATAGGCGGCAGCCAGTCTCCAGCGGGCGGAGGTATCAAGGTTTCCAGTTTCTCTTAAGCGGTTCATGGCACCGCTCTGCCCTTTACCTCCAAGGGCCAGCAGATAAAGACGGTATGCCTGGGTCAGTTGACTATCCCCGTCCCATCGATTGGCCATATCTATCTCCCAGGCCAATAATTTATTCAGCATTTCACCAGGAACATTATAACCCAGTCTCTTGGCTTCCAGTAGGAAATGACCTGCATAATTGGTTCCCCACTGGGTCTCTTCGGTTCCTCCGGGCCAGTAGGACAATCCACCGGAAGGCAGCTGGAAGGTAGCCAGCCGTGAGATCGCTGCGCTTACATTGGTCTGAATTTCCTTTTTCTCCTGCTCTGTCAATTCCATGATATCTGCAAGAAAAAGCTGTGGAAATACAGAGGATGTGGTCTGTTCAATACAGCCGTGAGGATAGCGGATTAACCAGCGGTAATGCCGTCTGAGATTAATGGGAGGCAATGTGGTTATTTCAAGAGAGCCACTGTTGGTACCGGGGATTCCGAAGAATTCAATGTTAAAGGTCTCTGTAGAATCGGAATTCAGAAAATACTGTTCACTTCGGGTGGTTATCTCATTGGGATATCTCAATTCCAGAGGGGTGCTCCAACGGCTTTCTGCAGTAGCGCTGGTGGCAGTTACCTCCACCCGCACCGGATCCACGGAAGAACCGGTTTTCAGGCGGTAATAATAGGTTATCTCACCATGGGTATCAATGGTCAGATCGACCGTTGAGGAACCCTCTACATAGAGACCATCCGAGGTCTCCAGTTGAATTGAAACGGGGGTCCGTTCCCCCTGTTTACCGAAAATGGTCACAGGGAAATCGATCACTTCATTGGTACCGGCAATTCTGGGCAGAGTTCCCTGTATCATTAATTCCTGCTTGACTCTGGTGGTCTTCTCCGCCATTCCATAGGCTCCGCTTCCATTGGATGCGATTACCATGGTTCTTACGGAGCCTACATATTGAGGCATGTTCAGTACGTGGGTTCTGCTCTCTCCTGAATTAAGTATAAATGGCCCCTGGTAAATGACTACAGGTCTGAAACGATTCTGATCTGCTTCACTGTTATCTTCCAGGAAATCACTGCCGCCGGGGGCGAGAATGCTCCCCAGATCTCCGGTCATCTTTCCCATAACGAGATTGTATTGGTCCCAGGTCCGCACAGATAATGCTTCACGGCTGAAAAAGTACTTCCAGGGATCGGGAGTGGCAAAATTGGTTATATCCAGAAGACCATCATCCACTACGGCAATGGTATAGGCCATGGCTTTTCCTGATTTCTCCGATACCGTGACCGAAAAGCTGGATTCCGGTTTCAGGGTCTCGTCCATTGCTATCTCAGGAGTAAGTATGGTGGCGGGATCTTTTACTGCAATGGGTGTTACACCAAACAGGCGGATAGGACTGTCATTGCTTTTATTTTCCGCAGGTTGAATCAGGGTGACATCGATATACAGCGTCGGACACATCTCTTCGGTTACAGTAAAGCGCTCCACCGTGGTATCCTGCTGTGTTTCCACCCAGTAGGAATCGAGAACTTCGTCACCCTTTTCAAGGGAGATCAGTGCTCTTCCCCCTTCACTGGAAGGAATGGTAAGTTCCACGGTTTCACCAACCAGATATTCCTCTTTGTCTGTAAAGGTGCTCAGGAAGCTTGCACTTCCTCCGCTGGTCTGGGGACCGCTGATATATCCGGGCCAGTCTATATAAACAACTTGGCTGCATTGATGACCCGATTTCGGATCTTCAACTACCACAAGAAAGCGGCCCCACTCGGGATATGCAACCCTCAGAGTCCAGGTGCCGCGGCCGTTTTGCGTATCAATGCTGTCGGCCTGTAAGGGTGTTACACCGCTGCGGGAAACATAATTGGCCAGACTTTCATCTCTGGAGCGATCCCACCACCAGCGCCAGCTTAATTTATAGAGTTTGACACTTACATCATCCAGGGAAAGAGCTTCTCCTTCTACATTCACAGTGGCTATTTGAACCTGGTGATCCGTATCCCCTGTAAGCCTTCCCCTGCGGCTGTTTCCCGGGGGGGCCTGAATCCCCACATAACTACTGTAGGAATAGTAGGGGAAAATCACTTGATTGGTACTGAAATTTCCTCCCTCCTCATAAACTCGGGTGGAAAAAACCGCATAGAGGGATCCAGGCAGTCTGGAATGGCGGTTTGTCTCTATGGCAAAGGAAATATTTTTGTTTCCCTCTTCATCCAATCGGCCGTCAAAAATAGATTTTCTTGGCTCGCTGAAATTGTTTGTATCATCATCGAAACGGAATCCTGGAAAGTCTTCGAAGCTGGTTGATCTGGAAATAAGACTCAAATCCACTTCAGCCTTAAGGTTTCTGGCTGGAGCGCCATGAAGCCATTCAGAAAAAATACTGGCTTCATATTTTCCATTGCTTCCTGCATTTTCCCTGGTAAAAATCTCTACTGCTGGATTAAATTCAACCTTTAAGCGGTTGGGTTTAACCGTTTCCACGGGTATCGCCCTTTCGAATACCCGGTCTCCCACCCGAAATCTTGCAGTCCAGGTTCCAGTCTGAGCCTGTTCCTCTGTATTGAGTGTGAAGCGGTACATTCCCATAGGGCTGCTGCTGTTGACCTGACGATCCATCATCTGACCTGAAGGATTAAGGAATTCCATCACTACCGGAAGGGTGGAGGGAAGAGTATCATCCTTATCCTCAAGGATGAATGTGAGATAAATGGGATCGCCCGGTCTCCAGACGCCTCTTTCTCCGTAAATAAATCCTTTAATCCCCCCTGTAGAATCCACTCCCTGAATATTGAAATTACTCATGGATATAGCAGATGCGGAATCGACCCTCAGATAGTTAGAATAGTCTCCTTTTTCCACGGTTACAATAAATGGGATTCCTAAACAGTCTATGCTTTCTAGACCCTGGCCATCGGTCTTCCCAGAACCGATTTCCTGGAGTTGATAATTATAAACCTTAATTCCGGCGTCTGAGATTGGTTCAGTGGTCTCCAGGGAACTGATTGCAACATCGATGCGATTGTTTTTGCTGCTCTTTACAATCATTCCAAGATCCGTGGTCAGAAAGGTCATGGCTGCCCGATGGTTCTGTGCATAGTAAGCTTCTTTTGCAGGATTATTTCTGTCGTTCCAGGGATAGTAATAGTAGCTGTTCGATGAAGGCAGCTCATCCCAGCTTTGGGATTCATAGCTGTCTACCAATTCCCATGTTTCTCCTTCATGAATCGCTCCGGGATAAAGAGATTGAGAGCGGCGAAAATCCACGTAAACCACGTATACAGAATTGGGTGATTCTTCAACATATTTGGAAATATCTATGCTGAAACGGTTCCATTCATAAAGATTCATTTCTCCAGATGGATCCAATTCAATGGGGCCTTGATAAACCGGCCGGGCAACCATTTTTAAGCTGTTTGTCTGTGCCAGTGATTTATTGAATTGGTAAAATCGCAGCATATTATTATCAAAAACCCTGATAATCTGAATATCCACAGCTTGAAGGCTGACAGCTTCAAAGGGAAGGCTGAAATTGCTTCCGCCTGTATAAATTCCACTATTCTCGGTAAATCGTACTTCCGGTTTCAATGCATAAAAGGCTGTGCTTATATCATATTTATCACTTAAGGGCTGACCGGAGATATTTTTAATGGAGTTTTCAATATGTACATTAACCAGACCTGTATTATTATTCGGAGGAAATACCTTGATGGTACTGCCTTCTATAGATGTATTTGTATCGGAATTGTTCAACCCTATCAGGCCGTCGAGATTCTGATTCGGATCTACAGGATTGGAAAAGTACAGCTTAAGATAATTACTGTTTCCTTCGGAAATTACCAAATGATTTAAAAGTTCAAAGGCCGATTGACCGGGAATTTGAACAGATTGTTCCCCTTTTTTATTTACGCCGATTACATTCCCATCCCATTGGATCAGAATCTCATAGTAATCATCCTTCTGGGGAATATCGGGAATTATGAAAGAATGGATGTTTTCATTATGCACCCATTGCAGGTTATTGGAATCAATACTTCTTGCATAGCTGAATAGCCTTTCTATAAGAGCATCCTCTGTGTAGTCCGAAGTTATGATATTTCCTGAAATGACTGCGGTCTCATCGGCTTCAATTTTTACCGGATCTATATTTACTTCAAAATCCTGCTGGATGGTTCGAAATTGAAATTCAAGATTGTTTATGTCACTTTTGGAGGGGAAAATTTCCGAGAGGAAAAGGGTAACTTTATACTCGGTCCCTTCTTTGAATCCTTCATCAGTTTTATAAATAAGCTGCTGGTTTTCCCCTAAAATGAGGGAACCATCAATTCTCGGATTGATTCTTATGAAATCAGAAGACAGTGTTTCTCCCACGGACCATGCTTGGGGAAGTGGTTCAATAAAATTGATTTCTATAGCTTGAGTTCTGGAAACCACACCCCCAGTATGAGACAAAACAATTTCGGCAATTTCATCATCCAGAATTAGCTCTGTATTCTGGCTGGGTAGTTCAATGAAATCACTTTGATTATCATTCGTTTGGTCTGTCTGCGAGTTCGCTCCATCATCATTCCCTTTGTTCTCAGGTGAACAGCTCCAGAGGCATAGAGCCAATAATAACATGGGAAAAATAATTTTTTTAAGCAATTTCATAGAATACTCCTAGTGCAGATTGGAAGTTAATCATATTAGTAAATAGAAATTTTTGCAAACATTTTATGAATAATGGTCGGGATATGATTATATGAGCTGATTGATTGAAAGATTCTTTGACAACTACCTGTAGATATTAGTGATCAATAAAGCAATGTTTAGAAGAATAAAGACAAATCTCTTGAAGATTCAGGAGCATCTTGGTTCTCTCATTGGTCAGATTTAGCTTCATATCGGTTCTTCATCTCGTTGAGCTTGTTAATGGAATCCACCAGGATTGTCATTTCACTTCTAAGTTCTGGTATACTGTCCTGAATTACCTGAAGGTTTCCCTCTTTTATCAGACGGTTACATACTACGGACAAATTGTAAAACTTTGTAAAAACTATATAACCAGT
>JAQICO010000125.1 GCA_027858495.1 Spirochaetaceae bacterium | reverse complement strand
GCTTTGTATGACGTTGATTCATTGGTTGTAGAAAGTGCAGATGCTGGAACCTATTTAATTGTAACGGATTCAAATATTCTCGACACTTACACTATTGCAGTACAGACCTATGTTCCCTATACCGACGGCAATGACAGTGAGACAGATGCTGTTAATCTTATTGTAGATGCATCGGCTGTCTCTGATGAAATCGGTTCTGCTGATGATGCAGATTTCTATACCTTTACTGCCACCGCAGGATCGGAATATGAGATAATTACCAGTGGTGTAGCCAATTTATTTATACTTGATCCTAATTATGATTTTGTAGCTGAGATTTATGGTTCAGATTCGTTTACTATATCCAGTGCTGTTGCTGGGACATATTTGATGATTGCTTATTCAAATGGAGATACTGGAATCTACAGCCTTGAGGTGCAGGCCTATATTGAAGAGCCAAATCTGTTATTTGATTTCAGAACAGTTAATCCATTAGGGTTAGCAAATGCTTACGATGGATCATACCTCAACGGATGGGAAGGTACTACCTCTCTGGCTGTTGGTGGTGATGGTGAAATAATTGCAACTGTTGTAACAGTTCTGGATTGGGCTGAATATGGTGGTGGATTCTCAGTTATTGAAAGTGAAACAGATCTGAGCGGAGTAGATTATATCTATTTTGAATTTACAGCGGATAGTACCATAACAGATCCTTCAGCTTATCAGTTCCATTGTCAGCCTGTTATAATTGCACAGATTAGTGATATCTCCTATGAAGGAGCTATTGGTGATGCGACTTCTACCTTGGCTTGTACTGTTGATGTTTCGTCTATGTCTACTGCAACCGCTCCTGTGGCACTGCTGTTCCCGGCTGGTATGGCTCCGGATGATACCATTACTTTTTCAAAGATTACATATTTAGTTGAAGACCCAGCTGGAACGGAAGTTGAAGCTATGTTACAAGGAAATGGTGGTACAACTCTTCTAAACTTGTCAGTAGTTGACTTTTAGAAAATTTAATGAAGGAATAAATGAAAGATTTTGTTATATAAATTGGGGATTTTTGCATATTGGGATTCTGGTTTTGATATTGCAGTAACAAATCTTTATTTCGACTAATTGAAGTTAATTAAAATGGGGGCTGTCGTGTAGGCAGCCCCTTTTTATATATTCAGTCGTTCAAGTGCTTCCCATAATGTGAGGACTTCAATTTTCTCATGGATTGGATAGGAGTCTTCTCCTGGGTATACAATCCAAATTTTATCCAGATTTAAACTATCCATGGCAGAAAACATAGATTTCGTTGTTTTGGGGGTCTCATTCATTTTAAATTCCAGCCCAATAAATTGATCCTTAAGATTTAATAGCAAATCCATTTCTGCTCCGCTATAGGTTGACCAAAAATATGCATCAATACTTCCGCTGGTTCTGATAATTTGCTCCATGGCGAACCCTTCCCAGGAAGTACCCACTATAGGATTACTTCGTAGCTGCTCATTGTTTGAAATATTAAGAAGATGGTGCAATAAGCCTGTATCTGTAAAATATATTTTTGGAGATTTTACCTGTCTTTTTTGGATATTGGCATGCCATGGCTGTAGTTGCCTAATCATATATGTAGAAGTCAGAATGTCAACATAATAGCGAATTGTCTTATCACTAAGGCCCATTGATTGAGCTAGTCGGCTGCTGTTGAGAATCTGTCCTTGGCTATGGGCAAGCATAGTCCAGAATCGACGCAGAGAAGTCGCTGGAATATTTATTCCTAATTGAGGAATATCTCTTTCTAAGAAGGTTCTGATAAATCCTTCTCTCCATGCTAAACTGTTTTCTTCTGTTTTTGCGAGGAACGATAGGGGGAAACCTCCTTTAAGCCAAAGACTGTTTTGGTTTATTCTCCCGGTTTCCTTAAGGTTAAAGCCATGAAGATCAATGAACTCAATTCTTCCTGCTAGAGTTTCCGAAGAATCTTTAATTAAACTTGGGGATGCGCTACCAAGAATTAGGAAATGCCCATTTTTTTGATTTCGATCCGTAATTACTCGGATAATAGAAAAAAGCTCGGGTTTTAGCTGGATCTCATCAATAATAATTAGATTTTCTAAACTGCTAAGATATAATTCAGCGTTTTGAAGTTTGTTTAAATCCCCCGGAGATTCTAAATCCAAAAATGTGCAGTCTCTGTTTATTGCTATCTCTTTTGCTAAAGTAGTTTTACCACACTGTCTCGGGCCCAGAAGAGCGGTTACTTTGGATCGTTTTAAAGCAGTCTTAATTTTCTGTAAATAGGACTTTCTCTCAATCATTTCTAAGGCTATCATTGAATATTCGGAATGTCAATCCGAATATTCAATGATAAGGATCTGTTGATACACTTAATTCGCCCTATATGACAGAGACAATCCAATGGTTACAGGCATATACAATGATTCATCAAATAGATTTACTCCAAAGTTATAAAACCGCAATCCCCCGTTCAGTCCCAGTCGAAGATTATTATCTATATTATATCCCCCCATTAAATTCAGAGAGTAAAAGAGATCTTTATATGAAATCTCATTACTTCTACTGCTTACATTGTAAATACCAATAATAATATTCGATTCCAGACTAATCTTGATATTAATCATTTTAACCCACGCAATTCCTCCGTAGACAACAGGAATTTCAAGAGGAATGTAATTATTTTGAAGGAAAAGTGATCCGTATTCGCCACCCAATAAAACTTCTAAGCCATTATTGATGGGAATGATAATATTCCCACCTATATGAGAACCTTTCTCATATAGGCGGCTGTCTTCTGTGGTTATGGGAAAACTCAATACACAATAAGAGGATAAACCTATTTCAGCAAATAATTGCCAGCTAAGTAGGAACAGAAAGAGAAGTATAAATTTCTTCAAATGGTACCTCCCAAAAGGATGTTCATAATAACATGCCAGCGCTTAATATTCAATGGGAGGTTACATGAAGTCCATTTCGGATAATTTAAAATGGACTGCTAATCACCCGTACAAAACCTCTTTTATCAAATGGGGCTCCAGTCGAAAGGTCGAACCCTTCCCTTCGAGAAACTGATGCTCCTTTAATAGATGCACCGTCAGCTCCGTATAAAAGAGGGTGAGGCTATTTTTTTTATTCTTTAGAATCGCATTGATCTTTCTAAAAACACCGTCTTCCCAGGGGCAGGCCAAATGACCTCGGGCTTCGTCGGTCCGTACAATCCAGTTTTCATCTACAGTGATAGGTTCGCCCAATCCTTTTCTGCCCTGATCCATAAAATACTGCAGCTTTTCCGCCACTTCTTCCCAGTCCAGATTCTCCCGTTTGAAGTGAGATTGATCTTCTGCGATTATTTCGGTTAGGGCTCTATGATCGTCGCCTAAAAACCCCTCGGCAGTTATTATCCCCGGGACCATATTAGTCAGTGCTTTTTTATTGGCAGGTGTCTGTTTCATTCTGGGCCTCCTTAGGCGAATTTATCGTAGAAGATTTGATCCAGGGTAATACCGTTGTCGGTCATTACATTATTACAGGCATTGATCATACCCGGGCTGCCGCAGAGGAAGCCCTGCTTCTTTTTATCGCCCATTTTTTCTTTTAAGTATTTATCCAGTACGTCGGTGATCAAACCGGTTTCTCCATCCCAATCATCCTCGGGTTGAGGCTCCGATAGAGCCCCGATAAAATGGAAGTTGGACCATTGTTTTTCCAGTTCCTTCATTTGATCCATATAGAAAAAATCCTTCAGGGTCCGGGCGCCGAAGAAATACCAAACCTCCCGGCCGGTTTCTCCCTTTTCCAGCATATCGAATAGAATGGATTTGAAGGGTGCCATTCCCGATCCTCCGGCCACACAAACCATGATGGTGTCATCCATGGTGCGTTCGAAATCTCCAAAGGGCCCAATCAATTCCATTTCCTGGCCTTGCTGAAGATGTTCGTGCACATAGGTGGTGGCAATGCCTCCAGGTACTAAACGGATCAATAACTCGCACATTCCATTATCCGAGGGGTTGGAACTGATGGAATAGGCCCGCTGGGTACTCCCTTTGATTTTCCCGTATCCCGGGACAACAATCTGCATATACATGCCGGCTACAAAATCTATGGTTTCTCCCTGCAGGTCAAAGACCACCTCTTTAATATCATGGGTTACATCTTTGATGGTAACAACCTTTGACTTGATCTGTTTTACATTGAAGAGAGAATCTGGGATTTGTAAATTCAGGTCGGTTTTTACCTTTATCTGACAGGATAATCGTATATTATCTTTCATCTCCTCTTTGGTCAGATAGGGGGTCTCGGTGGGAAGATGAGGACCCACATCGCTGGTGATTTGACATTTACAAGCCCCGCAGCTGCCTCTTCCTCCGCAGGCTGAAGGAAGGTAGATTCCCTCGCTTGACAAAGTGTTTAAAAGGTTTGTTCCACCCTCTACGGACAATTCTTTTTTTCCCCCGTTTATACTTAAGGTGACTGTACCATAGTTGTTTACAATGCTGTCCAATATGGCGATCACCCCAGCAAAAACTCCGGTAATACCCGCGATGATCAGTGGTGCTTCAAGAAATGATAAATCCATTTGTTCGACCTCCTATTGAACGTTGACCATACCGGAAAAACCGATAAAGGCCATGGCCATAAAGCCGATGGTGAAAAGCACGATTCCCGGTCCCTGCAGACCTGCCGGTACGGGTGCCTTCTGGATCTTTTTTTGTATGGCGGCCAAGGCCATAATAGCCAACCACCACCCCAGGCCTGAACCCAAGGCAAAAAAGAGGGTCTGTGTAAAGGTGTAAGATCTAATCTCCATAAACAGCGCTACCCCTAGGATGGCACAGTTGACGGTAATCAGGGGCAGGAAAATGCCCAATGCCATGTATAATCCCGGGGATACTCGGTCTATGATCATTTCCAGCATCTGTACGGTGGCGGCAATTACTATGATAAACACAATATACCTTAGATAGAGCAGATCCAGGGGAATAAGTACATATTTTAGAATAGCCCAGTTTAAAGCGGCGGTTATAACCAGCACCACCGTAACGGCCATACCCAATCCGTTGGCGGACTTTATATCCTTGGATATGGATATGAAAGAACACATACCCAGGAAGTTCGCCAGAAGTATGTTGCTTGTAAAAATCGATGCTACCAAGAGCATTAGTGGGTGAATATCAGGCGCCACTGTTGGCCTCCTTTTTCAGCATGATAGTTTTAATAATCCATAACAGTCCGCCCATGAGAAAAAAGGCACTGGGCGCCATGACCATGATGGTCCATCGGGGGATAAAAGTGGGCAGCACTGGGATTCCGAAGAGGGTTCCAAAACCCAGCAATTCACGTACAAAGGCAATGGCCATGAGTACCCATGCGTATCCCAGTCCTGAGGTTATACCGTCCCAGAAAGAAAGTAGAGGGCCATTGGATTGCCCAAAGGCTTCTGCCCGACCCATGATGATACAGTTGGTGATGATTAACCCAACGTAGGGACCCAGAGCCTTGCTGATATCGGGCAAATAAGCCCGCAGCAGTATATCCAAGATGATTACGTAGAAGGCAATTATCAGGGTTTGAACGATCATTCTTACTTTTCGGGGTATAAGGGTTTTCATAACGCTTACGGTGAAGCTGGAAAAACCGGTGACAAACATCACCCCCATGCTCATGATGAAAGTATTGGTCAGGTTATTGGTCACCGCCAGGGTGGAACAGATTCCCAGAATCTGTATAAAAACCGGGTTATTAAACCACAGGTTGTCCTTTAATATATCTGCAGGTCTATCGGCCATTAATTACCTCCTGCTTCCAGCTTGATTCGCTGTATGGTGTCATTGATGATGGTCTCCATGGATTTACTGGTTAAAGAGGCGCCGGTTATACCGTCTACCTGCTGATTGTTCGGGTTATTATCAACCTCTCCAGTGCCCTTTTTTACAACGATACGGCCAGAGGGGATATTTTCTCCTCTAAATTGGTTCTTAAACCAGTCTTCTTCGATACGGCCTCCCAGCCCTGGTGTTTCAGAATGACTGATGATTTCCAATCCAATAATTTGGTCCACCTGTCCGTTTACAGCCAATACTCCCGTGATGGTGCCCCAAAGCCCAGGGCCGGAGAACCGCCGTACCAAAATGGATTGACCGTTCCACTGAGTGGTAAAAAGATCCACCACATCGGGATCTTCCCCTGGAAAAGCGGCGTCAAAGGTAGCTTTTACATCATTTCCAGGATCTATACCGGCAGCATTGAGCACTGAAGTGTAAAAGCCGGCTTTTTGAGTGGCCTCAACAATGGGTTTTGTAATTTGATTGGCCAGAGAAAGAAAAAATACAAAGACAAAGGCAACGATAAAGCTGAATATCACCGTATATAAAAAGCCGTCTTTTTTCATGATTTCACCTCCGCTTTTTTAGGGAGGTCTTTTTTCTTTGGGGTGAACCACTCATCCATCAGGGAGGCGAAGGTGTTGGCCATGAGTATGGCAAAACTGGTTCCTTCACTGAAGAGGCTGAAACTCCTGACCAATACCACCATGGTTCCGATGAGAATGCCGTAGAGCCATTGTGCACCTGGTTTATTGGGAGCGGTTATGGGATCGGTGGCCATAAATACAGCTACAAATAAGATACTTCCGCTTAGAAGACCTTCCAGGGGAGGCACTGCCCCTCTGGCACCTAGTATTCCACCAAAATACCAGAACAATGCGCTGAATCCAAAGAAAGATACCAACGTAGCCAGGATTACCTTCCAATTGGCCGTCTTGGTGGCCACCAGATAAATCCCTGCCAAAATAATTAGAATGATGGCACTTTCTCCAAGGGAGCCGGCACGTATTCCAAAGAGCAGCTGCTTAATACTGGGAATCAGTCCCTCCCTCATCATATCCAGGGGGGTGGCAGTGGTTACTGCGTCCAGACCGAAATTTCCCGCAGTGACAAATTCTGTAGTCATGGGGTTGGGGAAGGCTATATAGACGAATAACCGGCCGGCAATGGCAGGATTAAAAATATTCCTTCCAAAACCTCCAAAGGCACTTTTTGCAATGAGAATTGCAAAAATGATACCTACTGCGGCTATCCAAAAGGGGACCAGAGGGGGGAGGGAAAGGGAATAAAGCCCACAGGTAACTAATACCGCCTCGGAAACCTTTTTATTCTGTGATTTGGTGTAAAAATACTCTGTGGCAATCCCGAATAAAAATACCATCCCCGTAAGGGCTATGCTACGCCAGCCGTATAGGTAGATGGAAAATAGGAAAATTGGGACTAACGAGTAGAGCACGCGGCGCATCACCGCCTGCTTCTGAAAGATTTTCACTCATTCCTCCTTATAAAACCCTCCCCATGGAAGATGAGGTATAAAAGATTTTGATTGGCAATCCTTATTTGGTTTTGTATCATTAAGTATAATTGTATCGATTTTAAACTTCAAGGAGAATTCTTATGATCCAAAGAGGAATTATTTCTGCCATAGATAATGATATTGTTTGGGTGGCCGCGTTGAGTGAAAAGGATGAAGAGCAGAGCTGTAATGTCGGTGGATGCAGCAGTGGTTGCAGCTGTAATGTGACCGGGCAAATCTTCAAATCACAAAACAGCAGGAACTTGCCTCTGAAAGAGGGAGATAAAGTGGAGGTCGTAGCAAAAACATCCTCCATTGGGATAGGACTTTTATTGGTGCTTGGATTGCCTATCCTTTTTGGATTACTAAGTTGGTGGGGATTTCCCAGATTAATTGGAGAGGCTGCACAGCCTTGGATGGCTCTCGCAGGGATTTGTTTTGGCTTTGCCGTGGCTTTATTCTTTTCGTGGAAAGAAAAGGAATTCCCTGAAGTGAATTCTATCCTTTTATGAAATGATGAGACAAGAGGGTTTCTCCTAAAAAAAATATTGATTCATTTACTCGCGGCTATGGGTTTAATCATTCTACCTGTCTTTTCATTGACCTACAAGTGAAAACTGCTATATATTAAATTGGGGGAGAATTGAATATGATTATATTACATTTAGATAGAAGCCAGTTTTTTCATAAGGTAGTCAAGGAAGCAGGACGTATTGATTCTGTGGAATTCCTAAACAGCGGTTCTATTGAAGAAGCCTGGGACCTTTTAGAGG
>JAQICO010000306.1 GCA_027858495.1 Spirochaetaceae bacterium | reverse complement strand
TAATATTGATGATGTGTTGTATAAAACTTCATTGGGTTCCTCCTATTGGGATAGTGGTTATACGGTTATTTTACCGTACCCTGGAGGGGGGCTTAATAAATATCAAAGCCTTGAAACTGTCCTGGCAAACTGTCACAAAATAAGGAGATTAATGAATATGGATACTCGCTTAGAAACTATAGATGATTACTCTCAAGTCGAAGAGCTCACACGAGAAGCTTTCTGGAACTTATATACTCTAGGATGTGACGAACACTATTTATGCCATATACTGCGAGAACATAAAGACTTTATAAAAGAACTAGATTATGTAGTAGAACTCAATGGAAATATTATTGCTTCTATTATGTATACAGATTCATTTCTAATAAGTGATGACCAAGAGAAAGTACAAATTGTATCTTTTGGACCTCTATGTGTTCATCCAGATTATCAAAGAAAAGGGATTGGTACAGCATTAATTGAAAAAACGAAGTCCCTAGTGAAAAATATGGGTATTCCAGCAATTTGTATTTACGGCGATCCACATAATTACTGCAAGCATGGATTTAAGAATGGAATAGACTACCAAGTAAGCAATATGAATGGTGAGTACCCACTAGGATTACTCGTTCTCGAGCTTCAACCCGAATTCTTTGGGAATAAAAAATGGAAGATTAAACAAAGTGATGTATTCGATTTTGATCATAAGAAAGCTATAGAATTCGATAAAAGATTTCCAAAAAAAGAAAAGAAATACAAATATAGTCAGGAATTATTCAAAATGAATATTAGGGCTTTCTTAAAGTAGCTTCAGCTAACAACTGCCTCAACCTGACTCGGCCATAGCGCGCAGGTTAAGCAAATGTTAAATGTGCGAATTATTTCCCGAGGTATTCTCCTTCCTCATTGATTCTCCCCAGCATAAACTCCCAATAGGCCACAGAAAAAGCCAAAAGGAATATCGAGATACCAAGAAGTATGGGTTCTTTTCTATGTAAATCTCCCTCACATCACCCGGGAAAATACTTATTCAAAAAAACTTGACCACGCTACATCAAGTACGTTATATTGTACTTATGGAAGCAGTAAATTATACAGACCTTAGACAACATCTAAAATCTCATATGGATAAAGTTTACCAAGATCATGAACCTCTTATTATAACAAGAAAAGATAATCAAAATGTGGTTCTGATTTCTTTAGAAGATTACAACAGTCTTACTGAAACTCAATATTTATTATCATCAGAGAACAATGCAAAAAGATTATTGAGATCATTAAATGATGCTCGGAATGGAAAAACTCAGAAGCGCGAGCTAATTGAAGAATGAATTTAAAATTCACCGATGATTCTTGGCAAGAATATTTATTCTGGCAAAAAAATGATAAAAAGGTTCTTCGTAGAATCAATGAATTAATAAAAGATATAAAAAGGCAGCCCTTTGAAGGAATTGGAAAACCTGAACCTCTTAAATATCAATTACAGGGTTGCTGGTCCAGAAGAATAAACCAAGAACATAGACTTGTATATGAAGTCTCAGAATCTTCAGTTTCAATTATTTCATGTCGGTTCCATTATTAAAGAACCTCCTGTGTCCCTCACGTTCCCCCTCTTCTTCTCATCCGCGTTAATCCCCGGCAATATTTCCCCTCTATTTTTTACTATCTCAGTGGTTATTTCCAGAATATATCCCGGTAATCATGATCCTGCCGTGAGAATTGTTTTATCCCCCTTTGCCATCAGCTATAAAAAAGGTAAACTATATCCCTTGGGGAGTAGATTTAATTATTAACTTCCCTTCGTTGATTATTAGATACCTATTAATCTGCGATAATCCGCGGCTCTAAAAAAAGGAATACCCATGCTACCTATACCCAAATTGGCCGCCTTCGATATGGACGGCACCCTGTTACGCTCCGACCACAGCCTCTCGCCCCGCAATCGTGCGGCCTTGCATGGCCTTTATGAGCGGGGATGTACTCCCATAATCAGCACCGGAAGAAGTTATGAAGGCGTAACCCCTCTATTGAAGGCCCTCGGCCTGGATATTCCGGTGATTTGTTACAACGGCGCTCAGATTGTTGGGGCCGACAAAACCATCCACAAACACTGGGTACTCAGCGATGAACTCTCGCGATATTTGCTAGAATTAAGCCGCCGGTTGGGCATTCATTTTCACGGATTCTGGCAGAGCCAGGCGGTGTCGGAAACCCAGGGTGTGGCCACCGAATATTATCTAAAGTCCACCGGTGTTGCCACTGAGATGATGGACTTTGATTCCTGGGAAAAAATGGAACTTACCAAGGTGATCCTCATAGGTCCCTGGAATCGGGAAAGCCAGCAATGGCCGGAACTGTACCAAGCGGAACAGAGCATTAAAAAGGATCTGGGTGACCGAGTTTATACAGCTTTTTCTAAACCCTTTTATCTGGAAGTGATTAACGGGGATTGCAGTAAGGGAATCGCTTTAGAATATCTGATGAAAGAGCAGGGGCTTCAAAAACAGGATTTAGTAGCCTTTGGTGATGGTCTTAACGATTTAGAAATGTTACAGTTCGCCGGCACTTCCGTTGCCATGGAAAATTCAAATGGGGAACTTTTTAAACACTGCAGCCATAGAACCTCCAGCTGTGACCAAGACGGGGTAGCTGAATTTATTGAAACGCATTATCTCTAAGCAAAAGACAATAAAACTGTGTTATAATGGGGCATATGGATATAGACAGGACTCCACGTCTGGCCTATTTAGAAATCCAGACACTCTATGTAGAATGAGGTTACCGTGTTCCGAGAAGTAATGACCCTGGTGGTTTGTCTTTATGCCATTGTAAAAATGGGATTTGCATTTATTACAGCTATTGAGACCTCTCAAAGACCTCTACTCTTTTTGTCTATTGTATTGATAGTTTTGTTTCTTTTTGTGTTTATTCGTTCCATCCTGCGTATAGTAAAACATTTAAAGGATAGATAATTTAATTTTCGGAAAAAGGAATTGTTAAATCAGTAACAATGATTCATATTTCGGTGTTATATAACCATAACCATAGGAGATGTTTACTATGAAACATAATAAAGCTTTAGTCCTATTGAGCCTGTTCATTATTGTCTTGTCCACCATTGCTGCGGTTGCAGGGCTCTGGCCAGGTCACGGTTCCACCACCACCGTTGAAAGCCTCTGGGGAGAGACCTGGCAATTGGAAGGTCAGGGGTTATATCAAAATGATACTCATAGTCTGGCCGTTCAGGCTCAGGCTCAGGATTGGATAACCCTCTGCCTGGGGATTCCTCTTTTGATTATCTCTTTAATCTTTTACCGTCATGGCTCCTACCGCGGGCGATTATTGCTTACCGGAACCCTGGGGTATTTTTTATATACTTATATGTCTGCTTCATTCCTATTAAATTATAATATGTTTTTTTTGGTCTATGTGGCTTTATGTTCCCTTACTCATTTTGCTATTATAATTGCCTTTAAAGAGTTGGACATACCCAATATAACAGAAAAGATTGGCGACAAGTTTCCACGGGTGTCATTGGCAATTTTTGATTTAACTGTGGCGTTTCTTCTACTGCTTCTATGGATGGGGCGTATATTACCTTCTCTGATTCAAGGGGGGCCTCCCGAAGGATTGGAAATTTATACAACCCTGGTGATTCAGGCCATGGATCTAGCCATCATTGTACCAGTTGCCATCATCGCAGGAATTGGTTTATTAAGGCGGAAAGCCCTGGGATTCGGCCTTTCCATTGTGATTGCGCTGAAAGGAATGACTCTTTTTGCTGCGGTGTCTCTAATGGCGTTGATGGGATATAGGGAAGGGACTTCCTCCAATCCAATAGAATTATGGTTTTTTCTTGGTGCTACCGCAGCAAATTGGGTTTTTATTTTGTTGATTTTGAAGAATGTTAAGGTAAAAAAGGCTGATTCAACCAAGACTGTTTCTTAGCCCGGTTTAAACAAAAGTATAGGCTCAATTATTCTAATCTGATAAACGCTAAAGATTGCTCTCCTTGGAGATAGTCTTTAGTGTTTTTTATCAGACTATATATTCTTGAAGTTCTCCCAACACTCGGTCGATGAAGTCGTCATTTATATTTAGTAAATGGCAAAGTCCATGGAGAATCTTCACTTCTTCCTGATCCAGGGAGTTATCGGCAAAACTGATAATGGCTAAATCACGTAGTACATTGAGCCGCTGAATCGGTGACAGCAGATTTCGCACATCCCCGGACATCTCAGCCAGTCTTTCTTTCAGGCTGTCCATATCGGTCTCTTGAACCTCTTTTATACAGCGTCCGAAGATCTCAGGGTCGGTCAAGCTTCCCAGGGCCTGCATTTCCATCTCATCCACATTGCCGTCGGCCAGGGAAATCAAATATCCACTGAGAAATATAAATCGCTGAATGAGGCTGCCCTGTTCGGAATGGCTATCCAAATAACTGGGTTCCATAAGAGACAACACATTCTTGATTTTATCTTTCAATTGTTCCGCACTGATTTCTCCACCCTTGCCGCCCCGTAGGGTATGGTAGGTCTCACTTTGGGAAAAGAGGTTCAGGGCCATTATTCGAAGGGGACCAAAGGGATGGGTTTTGTACCAATCCTCCGGATCTACAGGAGAGTCTCTAAGTATATTTTCCAGTTCCATAAATTGTTCTATGTATTTGTTAAGTTTAAACTCCTCCGAAAAGGAGGCTCCTTTGGTTAATTTAAAAAAGGTTTTAGTTGCTACTTGGTAGTCTCCGCAGCAGATCAGTCCAATTCTATCTGCCGAAATATCAGCATCTCTTTCCCATGCAAAGAGTTTCATTGCATGTAATGGAGAAAGATATTGCTTGCCATGGTTCATCATTTGGCTAGCTGAATAATCAAAGTGTTTAAATAGGGCATGTCCGATTTCGTGACCGATAACAAAGGCCAATTCGTCCTCGGTGAATTGTTCCAGCAGGCTGGAGGACAATAAAATATAAAGCTGCCAGCCATCGGGGGCATAGCAGCTGGCTTTGAATTGACTATCCTCATAGCTGTAGAATTCAATGCTGGGTTTCAGGCCAAGAATTTTAGCACAGCGTTGGCCAATTTTATATAATTCAGGGACATGTCTTTCGGTAAGTACCATGCTGGATTTTAACAATTTCCTGGGATACTGAAAGGTTCCCCCCAGTTTCTCTATATCCTTTTTACATCGGGTGATATCCGGGTCTCTTTGGAACTCCAGAATATAATCTCTATCACCGTGGTAAACCGTTAAGTCTAAATCAAAATCGCACAATTCGGCATTATACAGCGAGGCAGGCCCTCCCTGGGTTATTTGCATAAGGTAATCCTGGTAGGCAAAACCGATTTCTTGGGTAGACTTTTGCATGCGGATACTAATTTCCTGCATTTCGTTCAGATTCCCCGATCCTTGGGCAACGGTCAATTCTCCCATCATGGATTGTTGAGTCTGGGACACCATCTGTTGGAATTCTGAGAGTAAATCTTCTGGGTTGGTAGATATGAAGGTGATAGACATAGGTTGCTCCTGGTACGTTAACATCGGCTGAGGTTTTTTAGACCTCTTATATAATGATATTAACACGGTTTGTGAGGAATTTACATCCAATTCCTACCTTGCCCATCATAGGGCTATCCTTTAAACTCTTATAGCAATGGAGATATGCTTAAATGGACCTAAAAGAATCCCTGCTGGGTAAAACCCTTGAGGAATTACAGGAAATCATAGGACAACTGGGAATGGCAAAATTTCGCGCTGCCCAATTGGCCGACTGGCTATATAAAAAACGAATTACCTCCATAGATGAAATGACCAATTTCTCAAAAGAAGACCGCAGTGCCTTGGCTGATAATTATAACCTAGGCCGTAACGAGCCGGTGAGCTTTCAACTCTCCCGGGACGGCACTAAAAAATATCTCTTCAACTCCGGTCAGGGGGGATTTATCGAGGCTGTTTATATTCCGGACAAAGAGCGGGCAACCCTTTGCATCTCCTCTCAGATTGGCTGCAAAATGGGATGTCTTTTCTGTATGACCGGCAAACAGGGTTTTCAAGGTCAATTGACTGCAGCAGAAATATTAAATCAGATATTCAGCATCGATGAATTTGAAAGCCTCACCAACATCGTATATATGGGTATGGGTGAACCTCTGGATAATCTGGAACCTGTCATGGCCTCACTGGCGGTGATGACCGCCCCTTGGGGACTGGCCTGGAGCCCCAAACGTCTCACCCTGTCCACCATCGGGTTGATTGCTCCTCTACGTCACTTTATTGAAAACAGCCAGGTCCATCTTGCGGTGAGTATGCATAATCCCTTTGATGAACAACGGCAGCAGCTCATGCCCATTCAATCGGTTCATCCCATCAAAGATGTGGTAAAAACCATCGGGGAATACGACTTTGGTCGGCAACGGCGTATCAGCTTTGAATACATCATTTTTGCCGGGGTCAATGACAGCCTGAAACATGCCAAGGAAATTGTTCGCTTGGTTTCGGGGCTTCGATGCAGGTTTAACCTGATTCGCTTTCACAGCATTCCAGACAGTGATCTCAAGGGCAGCGATGAAGAGACCCTGGTGGAATTTAGGGATTATTTGAGCAAGAGGGGGGTAACCTCTACTATCCGTGCTTCCCGTGGACAGGATATTCTGGCTGCCTGTGGATTATTAAGTACTAAAGAGCTGGTAAAAAAACAGCAAATTGAATTATCCAAAGAGGAGATTTGATGAAAAAAACGATGTTAATTTCCGTGGTTCTGGTTCTTTGGGCTACCCCGATTCTCTTTTCTCAGGAGTTGCAGCAGCAGGGCGCAGAAATCGTAATCGGCGAGATAGAGAGTATCGCCCAGCAATTGATTAAGCAGGGATTTTATATCCCCACTTCTCTTGATGAATCTGAAAGAATGTGGACTGTGGTCCCTGGATATTTCCGCATTAACGGAATTCAGGGGGATATTGAACTTGAGGGCTACCCCTTGGACAGCTTGGCTCTGGGAGCCGGTTATACCCTGGGGCTTAAGGGGCCTTGGATGGTCTACGGAATTTATTCGGGAGTGTACCTCCGCGGAGAATTGCAGGGTGATTTTTTGGGTGGTTTCTCGGATCCCCAGGAATTGACCGTACAGCAGGATTTCCATAACCTTATGGCCGGTGTAGGTTACGATATAGTGGATTTCGAAAGACTTTCCCTGCCGGTATATCTAGGATTACACGGACAATATTATAACTATGACTGGCAGTCCAACCAAGTAAGCCTCGATGATTTCTCTGGACAGGCCAGCGTACAGATCCATGGTCAGGGAATACTCTGGGGAATCTCCGGGGGAGGGGCGGTTAAAATGCATTTCGGTCCCATCAGTATTTCTCCCTATGGGCTGTTTATGGTTAATTTCTACGCTCCCCAAGGAC
>JAQICO010000189.1 GCA_027858495.1 Spirochaetaceae bacterium | reverse complement strand
AGAGAATTCAGATCAAGACTTTTTGAGGAGTTTGGAAAAAGAGAAATAAGACTGAATTTCGGCTGAAAGAAAAGAAATCAAAAAATGATCCAAGTTCTGAATTCTTTTTAATGGAATCTCATAAAAGATATAAATTAAACTCCAACAATGATTTTTTCTATCCCGATCAACACTTGAAAATTAATAATACTAATATAGCCCCTGAAAGAGTTGCCCAAATGATTCGTGATGAATTAATTAGCCGAGAATTGTATGCCACATAGAGTTTTTTGGATCGGTGGCTCTTCCTGTTCTGGAAAATCGATAATTGCAAAGGGAAATTGAAAAGTATTTTGGATTAATTTTGTAAAAGCTTATAAGAATTGCGTAAGCAGGTGATCCAATTGTCAGGAAATTGCCATCTATAGAGGAGAACAGGTTATTAAAAAATGATGGAAAGTAAAGAATATATCGGGATTCTTGGGTGTGGCCATCTTGGATTGGCCTTTGCAATAAAGCTAAGAGAAAATACTCCCAATAAAATTTTAATTTCCTACAGCGGAAGATTAACAACACTCCAAAGGATAAAAACAGTAGGTCTAGAACAGAATATCTCATCTAATGAATCAATCGTCGAGAATTGCAGCATTTTTTTTTATTCTCATCCTGTCTGGATTTAAGCCTTTCTCTCTTTAATGCAGTATCCCCTTAAGCAAATAGTCCTTCTTTCGCCAGTCTTTATTGACCTTTACACGCAGATCCAGCCGCATGGGGTAGGGGAATATTTTTTTGAACTGCTTGAGCGAGGCAATGCGGATCGCCCGGATCTTTTCTGCGCCTTTGCCGATTACAATGCCCTTTTGACTGTCCCTTTCAACAGTTAGAAAACAGCGTACCCAAAGGGTTTTTGGCCCGCCCTCTTCCTTCCATTCCATATCGGAGACCTCTACATAGAGAGCGTGGGGAATCTCCTGCTCGGTGCGTTTTATGGCCTCTTCCCGGATGATTTCGGCAATGCGGAATTCCGGTGTCTGGTCGGTATAGTAATCCTCGGGGTACATGGGAGGGCCTTCAGGAGCCTGTTCAAAGATTTCCTGCAGCAGTTCTTCAAAGCCCTTTTCTTCCAGGGCGGACAGTCTGAACATTTTTTCCAGGCCGGTATTGAGCCTGAGGTAGGCTGCAAGCTCATCCTGCTTTTGCCCCGGAGCATCCAGCTTGTTTAATCCAAGTATAACCGGTTTCTTCTCTTTTGTGAGCAGAGCGATAATATCGGATTCTTCCCGACCTAAGGGGCGGGTGCTGTCTACTAGATAGAGCACCATGTCGGATTCATTCAAAGCGGAATGAACCAGATCCTTTAAATAATTGTTGAACTTTTTATCCGAACGATGATATCCCGGGGTATCCAGAAAGACCAGCTGTCCCTCCGGGCGGTTTAAAATACCACGAATTTTATTACGTGTGGTTTGAGGCACCGGTGAGGTGATGGAGACCTTCTCTCCGCAAAGGGCGTTGAGCAGGGTGGATTTTCCCGCTGAGGGACGTCCGATAATGGCCACAAAGGCTGATTTCATTTTGGTTCTTCCTTATTTTCTGACATTAAATATTCCGCCATGCTGATTATATCTCTTAAACTGTAGGGGGCATCGGGCTCCAATCTGGAAAGGCTGATGCTCATCTGGAATTTTTCACTGGGATCTTTCATCTGATTCCAATCTTCCAGGGCTTGTTCCAGCCTATTTTGTATGACCTTATCGTTTTCGGGGGTAACACCCATGGCTAAAACGGCGAATTCATCTTCACCCACCCGTCCTAAAACATCATTTTTTCTAAAGAGATTCTGCATAAGAGATGCGGCATCCTTTAATACCTGATCTCCGGCGGAACGGCCCCTATGTTGGTTTATTTCTTTTAATCCGTCAATATCCAGATAAAATAAGGTTACGGGGCTTTTAAGTCTTCGGGCTTGATGAATCAGCTGATCACCCAGAGTAAAAAAGCCTCTGCTATTATATAACTGGGATAATTCATCGTAGAGAGATAGGGAATCAAGTTCTTCAAAGAGGAGCTGTCCCTTAATGAAATTACTCAGCTGAAGACGCAGGGACTCATAGAGATTAAAGGGAATTCCTTCTTTATCTTCAATAAACATAAAACCCATCAATTGATCTTCAAAACTCAGAGGAAGAAGCAGGCGATGGCAATTGCTGGGTACCCAACGTAAAAAGGAGTGGGACTGTAAGGAAAAATGGAATAATTCCCCCTCTAGGTGGCGCCCCTCCAGGGAATAAAAGAGCTGTGTTTTCTCGGGGGGGAGAAGTTGTTCCATCAGGCCGGTGCTGCTCTTGGTTTCAAATAAAAAGAGAGAACAGCAGCTGATTCCAAGCTTTGGAAGAAGGGAATTCAAGGTTTTTTGCAGTTTCTTTACATTAAAGCTGCTGCTGATGTTGCGGTTTAATCTTTCAAATTCACTGATAATTGAGGGTTCCACGGTTTTTTTTGTCTCTACTTCCATTTTGGCTGGAACTTCCGTGGCCTGGGGATATTCTAAAATAAAATCCTGAAACCATTGCTTATAATCTTTTTGTAAATCCTCAAAATATTGAATACTCTCCGGGGGAACACCCTCTAGTTGGTGTAATAAACGGGGAATAAATCGAATATCCTTATCTGGATCAACGGATAAACGCTCTAAAATGGTGGTGATAAAACCACCCTTATCCTGGCATTGTGATTTAATTTTACCTTGAATGATACGTAAAAAATTATCTAAAAGACTTTCTCCTAAGAGAATTCTGCTCTGTTCTTCCATAGGCCCTCCTTTTTTAGGTCTTCTCATTGATGCTTTGATTCTTTATATTATATTATACAATTTCAAATCGGACCTCTATTTTTTTGTCCGATCTTTATAGGAGTAGAGATTATGACCAAATATATGGCAGAAGAAAAGCCAAACGTCCCACAGGCACAGGATTCCATGGAGCTTACAAAAAAAATGCTGGAGACCAGGACCATCCTGTTATGTGGTGAAATAAATAAAGAACTTGCAGAAAGGGTTATCAAACAGTTGCTTCTTTTGGAAGCAGCTAATAAAGAGACCATTAAACTGTTTATCGATTCTCCCGGTGGAGATGCCGATGCCGGTTTTGCCATTTACGATATGATCCGTTTTATCGACGTACCGGTAATCACCATCGGAATGGGACTGATAGCCAGTGCGGCTTCCATCGTATTGATTGCAGTGCCTGCGGAAAATAGACTATCCCTTCCCAATGCCCATTATATGATTCATCAGCCCTTGAGTAATATCCGGGGTGTTGCTTCGGATATTGAAATCCATGCCATGGAAATAGAAAAGCTTAGAAAGAAAGCCAATAAACTCTATGCCAAGGAAACCGGTCAGGATGAGGAAAAGGTAAGTATGGATACAGACCGTAACTTCTGGCTCGATGCCCAGGAAGCCAAGGCTTATGGATTGGTTTCCCGAATTATTAAAAAAAGAAAAGATATAAAATAGCCATGACTATGGAGTTCTCTCTGGATAAATCCATTGAATATTTTCTTGAGCAAGGGGATTTGCCCAGTAAACTCCAGGATCAGCTAATGCATTGTTCCAAGGAAACCAAGCGGAGAAGCCTATTAGAAAATCCTTCTAAGGATAATCTTTTTTAATCCTTTATTGATGATTCTAGGAGCTGTCTCTTTGGATTCCTCGGGGCAATTATAAATACTTTAACCGGATTGGAAGATCCCGCAGCCACCCATTTACGTGTGGATTTAAGTAGAATTAAATTTTGCCAAGTGAAAAGTCTCCCCAGTTCTATGGACCCCATGGAATTGGGCGGGCTATGCCTTAGTGAAGGCGACCCTCTTGGGGGAGCCAAGGTCGATCTCATTCTCTGGAGTCGACTGGGATATTTTATAATAGATCATCTACCTGTAGATTTAAAGGCAGGAAAATTCACCCATGGAGAGGATCTGCAGGATTATATTGTAGATATGAATCTCTAGCTGAGTTTCCTTTCCAGGGCCATAAAGTTCTGGCAGGCCTCGTTGTTTCTTTTTAACTTTAATAATACCGCACCCTTTAGATAGTGGATCTCCATGTCTTTTTTAATTTCTAAACAACGATCCAGATCTTTCAGGGCGGATGAATGGCGTTCCTGTAAGTAATATGCATAGGCCCTGTCCTTTAGGCTATTCCAATGACGTGGATTAAGTTTAAGGGCATTGGAAAAATCCATTATAGCAAAATCCAAGGCATGGGAGGAACAATAGGATTTTCCACGGCTGTGCAGGCATTGGACTTGTTTATGGGGATCCAGGACGGTTTGTTTAAGGGCTTCGGTAAAATCATAAATGGCATTAGTGTGATCTTGGAGATACTGGTATAAATCTCCCCGGCAGATCCTCGCCATCAGATAATCGGGATAGAGTTCCAAGGCTTTTTCTAGATAAATCAGGGCTTCTTCATCCTGGTCCAATCTAAGGCAGGCAATGGCAGCGTTGTACCAGGCTAGTTCTTGTTCAGGGTCCAGAACGGTGGATTTTAAAGCACACTCCAAAGCCCTTTGATAATCCTCTAAACCATAAAAACAGGCACCCATTTCAAACCAAATATCCCAGCGATTTGAGTCCCTATTCAAGGCTCTTTGGTAACAACCCAGGGCTCTGTGATATTCCCCTTGACCCTGCCAATTTTGAGCCCTTTCTATTAATAGTTGAAGTTTAAACACCAAAATACCTCCCAAATAATGAGACTACACCA
The DNA here is from genome assembly GCA_027858495.1 of Spirochaetaceae bacterium. Classification (GTDB taxonomy): domain Bacteria; phylum Spirochaetota; class Spirochaetia; order DSM-2461; family DSM-2461; genus JAQICO01. The sequence goes on along the minus strand of JAQICO010000189.1, from coordinate 14,456 downwards.
AAAATTAGTCGTTATAGAGCTTGGTTATACTATTCAAAATCTCATAAAATCTCTATAATTATATCATAGGGACTGGGTTACGTCTCATTTACTATTAAATAATTTAGGAGATACTGTGGAATCCATCGATCAATTAATGAAGAAATATGAAGATTTTAAGGCTATGGGTTTGGCCCTCAACATGCAGAGAGGTCAGCCATCCGATGAAAATTTCGATTTATCCAATCCAATGATTTCTATACTTAAAGAAGGGGATTATTCTTCCGATAACGCTGTCGATTTGCGGAATTATCCAGGCGGACCTGCTGGCCTAAAAGAATGCCGTCAGCTGTTTGCAGAAATAATGGATGTTGACTGGGAAGAAGTACTGGTGGGAAATAATGCCAGTCTGAAAATGCTCAGTAATCTTCTAATGTGGACCATGATCAAAGGTGTGAAAGACTCTTCCGGTCCCTGGAAGGCTGGAGACCATAAAATCATTGTGGCTACCCCAGGATATGATCGTCATTTTACCCTGCTGGAAAAATTAGGCTTTACTATGGAAGTGGTGGATATTACTGCCCAGGGCCCCAATATGGATAAGGTTGAAGAACTGGTGGCTGGAGATGCTTCCATCAAGGGGATTCTTTTTGTTCCCACCTACAGCAACCCCACAGGAGACTGCCTCAGCCCGGAATACGCCCAGCGCTTGGCCAGCATGAAGACTGCTGCACCGGATTTTACCATTTTTGCTGACGATGCCTATGCGGTGCATCATCTGACAGATAATCCTCCTGTACGGCCCAATCTCATTCGCCTGTGTGAGAAGGTTGGTAATCCTCAAAGAGCCTATGTCTTTGCCTCCACCAGTAAAGTGACCTTTTCCGGCGGCGGTATAGGTGCCATGGCAACCAGTACCGAAAATATGCAGTGGTACTTGGGATTACTGGGAACACAGTCTATCGGTCCCAATAAGTTCAACCAATACCGTCATGTTAAATTTCTCAAGAATTTCCCCGGCGGATATAAGGGGTTGATGAAGGCCCATGCTAAAATTATTGCACCAAAATTCCAGGCGGTTCATGAAATATTGGAAAAAGAATTAGGCGGAACCGGTTTGGCCACCTGGACAGACCCCCATGGCGGATATTTTCTCAGTCTCGATACTTCTAAGCCCATAGCGGCCAAGGTGGTAACCCTGGCTGCGGAAGCAGGGGTTTCCCTGACACCGGCTGGAGCAACCTATCCGTCAACTGTGAAACACGGCGATCATAATATTCGTCTTGCTCCAACAAGACCTCCCTTAAATGAAGTTATCACAGCCATGGAAGTGGTGGCTCTTTGTATTAAAATAGCCGCACAGGCTTAATCTATCTTGGCCCTGGTTCCTCTTTTGTAGATCTCCTGTCTATTGAGGAATCCAGGGCCGATTCGTAATTCCATCAATCTAAGAAGTTTATCAGGTCGGAAAAGCTTTTCTGCTACCGTTGGATAAACTTTGTCCCGGAGCTTATGTGTTATCGGAAAAAAATTGTCGAAGAAGCCGGAGGGTGATTTTTGAGACCCTATAAAGTTGTAATAGTCGGTTCAGGGAAGCTAGCTCAGTCTATTTTAGATCATCTGAGGGAATTTGATCCTCAAGGGGACATTATCGAACGTATCGAATTCTTCACCCCTTCTATTGTTCTGGATGGACAAACTGTATTAATTCATGTTGGCTCGGGCAGGCAGTTTAATCAGACGGTACAACTGGCGGCAAAACACCGCTGTTATTATATTCAAGGGGCCACAGAGAAGGATATTCCCATGGATGCCCCAGGGGATCTCCCCTTTGTTTATGTAAATGCTCCAAATCTAAGCATGGATTTAATCCGCTTCCTTTATCTGATGAAGCTGGCCAATCCTCTGTTTAAAAACTATAAAAAAAGAATAATCGAGAGCCATCAAAGCAGTAAGAAATCCGAGGCGGGTACCGCAAAGAAGATTTGTGAGCTTTTAGAAATCCACGGGAATGAGATAATCAGTATAAGAGATGCCCGGGATCAGCGAACCATGGGAATAGAAAATCTGGATCTCCATGCCTATCATCAAATAATTATGGGTGAAGGCCATTCTCAAATAAAATTTGAAACCAAGGTTGAGGGACATATTCCCTATGTGTCTGGCCTGTTGGAAATCATCTCTGTACTGGATCAACTGACCGCTGGATATCATGATATTCTTGACTTGGTGGAGCAGGGAATCCTTTAAGTTGAAATAATGAGGGAATTAGCATGAAAATAGTAAATCTTGAAATAAAGGGCCATTGGAGAGAGGTGGCAGACTCTGCAAGAACCACCATAAATCTTGAACCCGGCCGGTGTGAACCTTCATCCAATTGGAAAAGAAGAATGCTTCTTTCTGAACATTCACCCATACGCCAGCTTATGGTCAAAGTCAAATGGGCGGATTTACCCTACTGGGTTTCCGTACATTTGGTTCGTCATAAAATCGGTATCGAACACTGGGTCCGAACTCAACGCAGCGATAGAACCGGAGAAGACCGTGCCGCCAATCATCAGTCGGCACCGGTGGAGCATGAAATTCTGGCAAGCAGCCAGGCTATTATCGCTATTTCCAGGAAACGTTTGTGCAAACAGGCCTCCAAGGAAACCCAGGAAGCCTGGCAGTTACTCTTGGATGAACTTAAACAAAAGGAACCGGAATTATATGAGGTTTCCGTTCCCGATTGTGTCTATCGGGGCCATTGCATGGAATATAAATCCTGCGGGTATCATAAAACCCAGAAATTTGCCGAAGCATTGGAGAAGTATAGGGAGAATGTGAATGATTGATTGAGAGGAATAGCCGCCCGGTGGAATACCGCCTTTGGCGGTTGCCCGAAGGGCATTCCACCGGGCGGCTATTTACTTTAATATTCGCTTATAAGTTTTTATCAGTAGTCTTCAAGATGGTTAAATTCAGCGTCTTCAACCCACTGTTTAGGTCTTAAAAGAAGTTCTTCGATATTATCAATTAAATGATAATGGCGATGTTCTTCATCAGCAGTTACCGAATTGTGAAGGTTGAGGATGATCAGGTAACATTCACATATAAAGACTATTCTGAAAAAAATGCGATGAAACAAATGACTCTTTCTGCCCTGGATTTCATTCATTGGTTTATGATGCATGTGATCCCACCACGATATGTCCGAATCAGATATTTTGGTATCATGGCTCATCGAAATCACCGGGAAAGTTTGAACCTATGCAGGAAGTATCATAATCTTAAGCCTGTTCAAAAAAAGAAGCCTTTGGAATGGGATAAATTGATGCTTTTGACAACTGGTATGGATGTTCATAAATGTTCGCTTTGCGAGCTGTGGAAAATGGAATTACTGAGATTTGATAATTCTCAAAGAAGCCGATCTCCACCATAGAAAACCTATAATTCGTAATATGAAAATAACGGTTTCATTTCTCAAATGTATTTTTAAGGGATCGGTATATCTATTGGATTTTAAATGATAGAAATGGAAACTAAAAAAACTATCTGCGGTGATAAATTTTAAAAACACATGGTAAAATTGTAACATCAAACATCTAAATAGTTGTTCGACGATCCTTTGGATGCAAATAAAAATCAACAAGGAAAGGAAAATTAAGATTCAAACTCCTAGGCTTCTTAGCTGTTCGGTTTCGTTCAATAGGAGTATATCTCCGCTTCGCAAAGATATATTCCTAAGCATTGCATTCTGTGAAAGGATAAATCTAACGTAACTAAATATCAGAGAAATGATGATAGCTAAATTTAACTTAAAACCGCTACACCCTCGGGAGTTTCCGCTTCCTGCTGGGTAATTTCTTGAAGCACCAGAGATCCTTTATTTCCCAGAACTTTAAAATGAAGGGATACTACCCTGTCATTCCGCTTGAGCGAGGCATCTTTAATCAGATCTCCCTTTTGCAGATTTAGCAGCGATGATATGTCTCTTGATTTAAACCGGGCGCAATCCGGGGAGTTATACTCCAATAATCCGGAACATAAACGTTTGTCCTGGGGGCTAAGAAATACTAGCTGCCCTCCCTTAGGAAGGGGTTTCTTTCGTTGGGGTAAATGAATAGTACGACTGAGTATTTGGTAGAGCCTTTTAAAATGATCCATTTCCAGCTCTTCTAAAATAATAAGCCCGTTTACTCCAAGCCAAGAGGCTTTCATGGCTTCTTCTTCATGGAATTTATCGTTGATTAATAGTACAAATAGCCCCTGATGATAATCCTTCATCTCTCGGTAACTCCTTAGAGCAACCTTCCAATGTCTAGGATAATCCACAGCGTTAAATAAAATAATTGCCGGATTAATTTCTTCTAAATTATCCAAAGCCTTTCTTGCATTGAGGTAATGAATGATATCCAATCCGTAGTTGTCAAAGTAGGACTCCAGACTTTCTTTCACCTGGTTGTCTTCTGATATCAATAAAATATTCATTATTCAGTCCTTATATTACTGGATTCATAGCGTTCTATTTTCCAAATACCCTGATTTTTTCTTAGATAATAGCTGTAGTCACGAACTATGGTAAAATCTCTGTTGGAAGAACGGAAGTATTCTCTTACCTTGACCGTGGCAAGTTCGGGAGTATATGAGGTCTGGAGTATCTCAAACCGATCGGGTCTTTCTATAAAATTCTCAAAATCCAATATATTTTCATCAATGAGACTGGCTTTAAAACTCTCCAGGAGGGCTATTTGTTCTTCTTCGGTTGAATTGATATATTGTCTTTCCCACGCAGGATTTTGCCTTAATAATGCAGGAATGTCTATGTATAGAAAAAAACGGTTCCACTGGTCCAACTGACGGGCTTCCAAGACATAGGAAATAACTTGATCGGGAGATTTGTTCTCTGCCCTTAGAATGTCCTGACTTTCAGATATGATTTGATCCTCTGCTTCTGATCGGCCTCCCAAGGGTGGTCTTACAGAAAGAAGTATTCTATTGGATGTAAGACTAATTCCTTGCTCCATCATCGGTTGGTTCAACTCTGGAAAAAACTCAGCTTCAATCAAATATTCCCCTGCTTCATCGATGGACACATAATCTTTCAACTTAATCACAAAGGAAAATTCTTCCCCGGGCCGAAGATTGACATCTCTATAAAAGTAGGGTTGTGACGATTGGAATTGCGAGCTGTATTCCTCGGCCAAGGGCAGATCTCTATTTCTCATATCCATCACACGGAAATGCATATTGTATTCCTTGAAATCGGCCACTTTGAAACTGTAGGTTCCGTTGCTTTGATTTTTTAATTCCACTTTGATTTCTATACTGCTGTCGGGATAATAGAGAATTTTATCAAAAAAGCGGATATTCAATGACACACCGTTATTGCCAAAGAGCTGCGGGGTTATATACAATATAGCCATTATGAAAAGAATCTTCCGTTTTATCATAGTTTCCTCTGGAATAAGATTTTCCTTTTATTTATCGGTACATATGTATGATTAGTTTATTCTTAAAAGAACTTAAAGATAGGTTATCCTCAAGCAGAAGTTACAAGGCCGTACTTCAGGCCTTCCAGAATCAGCAGTATCCCATCCATATTTCCGGTTCCCGGGGGCTGCATTATGCCGCCATGGTGGCTGACCTCAATCGCTACAGTCGGGGCCCCTCGCTGATCATAACCGCCTCAGACCAGGAAGCCCAAGAACTTCTTCAGGATTTATCCCTTTTTTCGGAGCATGTCTTTACCTTCCCCAGTTGGGGTTCCATGTTATACCGGGGAGTTTCTCCTCAATCTTCTCTGTTTGGAAAGAGGGTTCAGGCCCTATCCCGGCTATTGCTGCAGGATCAGCAGGCCATAGTTATATGTTCCCTCAGAGCCGCCAAGGAGTTACTGCCTCCGCCGGAGTATCTTAAAAACCGTAGTTTCACCCTGCAGAAGGGGCAGCCCCTGGATCCTCAAAAGATGGAAGAGAAGCTGGTAAGTTACGGATATTTCAGGGTCCCCCGGGTGACCGTAGCCGGGGAATTTGCCCTGAGAGGTGAAATCTTGGATATTTATCCACCAGGCCAGCCTCAGGCTCTACGTATTCTTTTTGAGTTTGATGAATTGGAAGAAATTCGTCTCTTCGATCCCATCGATCAGACCAGCGGGGATCCTCAGACCAAGGTTCAGGTTCTACCGGTACGGGAGGTTCATTGGGAAGAAGAAGAGCTTCTGCGTCTCAGGACAGCTATGGAAGCTCAAAATATCCTGGATGAGCAACTTCTTGAAAATCTTGAAACCCAGGGGGAAGCCCGGGGTGAGGAATTATTTTATCCCATGGCCTTTGAAGATGTTCATACCATTATGGATTATCTGGGGGATCATTCCACTTTATTTCTATATAATATGGAACTGCTCAAGAATAGCGATGAGGGTCTGGATAGGGAATTTGAACAGCTATATCAGCGTTCTTTACAAGAGGGGATGTTATATCCCGCCCCCAATAAAATACTGACAAATCTAGAAACACTATTAGAAAAAAACCAACGCCGAGTATATCACCATGGACTGATAGAGGAAAAAGGCCATGATGATATCCATAGTTTTCTCTGTGAACCCCCACGCTCCTACTTTGGAAACCTCAATTATTTCAAAGAGGAATTGGAGAATCTTCTCGCCTTAAAATACCGTATTTATCTCTTTGCGGAGTCCCAGTCCCAGGCTGACCGCATGTCCTATATTTTGAAGGACTATGACCTCACTATTATTTCCCAGTCCATCTCCGGCGGATTAGTATTACCGGAAAGCCATTTTATGATCATTCAGGAGAATGAGGTTTTTGGGCGTAAAAAACGGGTAGCTCCTTCGGTCACCAAGGTGAAAAGCCAGGTTATAGACAGTTTTGTCGATTTAAATCCCGGGGATTTAGTGGTTCATGTGAATTACGGTATCGGACGTTTTAAGGGTATCAACCGTATTAGCGCCGCAGGCAGTGAAAGAGATTATATAACCGTGGAATATGCCGGGGAAGAAACGGTGTTTATTCCAATAGAACAGGTTAACCTGATTCAGCGTTTTATAGGCAGCGAAGGGCGACAGCCCCGGCTGGATACATTGGGCGGGCCATCCTGGGAAAAACGTAAGGGCAAGGTGAAAAAGAAGGTAGAAGACATAGCAGATCGTCTGATACATCTCTATGCCCGCCGCCAGGAGGCTGTGGGATATGCTTTTCCCAAGGATAATGACTTTCAGATAGAATTTGAAGCAGCCTTTCCCTACCAGGAAACCCGGGACCAGCTGCAGTCCATCGCTGAGATCAAAGCCGACATGGAGCGTCCCAGGCCCATGGACCGTCTGCTCTGTGGCGATGTTGGTTATGGTAAAACTGAAGTTGCCATGCGGGCGGCCTTTAAAGCCATAATGGGCGGACGTCAGGTAGCCCTGGTATGTCCTACCACTATTTTGGCTGAGCAGCACTATGATAATTTTGTAGACCGTTTCCGCCGCTTTCCCATAAAAATTGCAATGATGAGCCGATTGGTAACCACAGCAGAGCAAAGGATTATAAAAAAAGGTATGGAGAACGGTGAAGTGGATCTTCTATTAGGAACCCATCGGGTGCTCTCAAAGGATATCAAATTCAAGCGTCTAGGATTGGTTATCATCGATGAAGAACAGCGTTTCGGGGTGAAACATAAAGAACGTCTTAAGGAAGTGAAACACGATGTGGACAGTCTTACCCTATCAGCCACACCCATCCCACGAACTCTGCATATGTCCATGGTGAAAATCCGTGATTTATCCATGCTAAAAACCGCTCCCAGCAATAGAAAGCCCGTGGAAACCTTTATTCAGGCCTTTGAAGCCGATACGGTAACCAGGGCTATCCGACGGGAAACCGAACGGGGAGGTCAGGTGTTTTTTCTGCATAACCGGGTGGAAAGTCTGCCGAGAACTATGGTCTATCTTAGGGAATTGATGCCGGAAATCATGATTGAGATGGCCCACGGTCAAATGCCCCCCCGGGACCTTGAAGATATCATGCACCGTTTTGTCCATGGAGGATTTCAAGTTCTGGTTTCCACCACCATTATTGAAAGCGGAATTGATATTCCCAATGTGAACACCATTGTCATTGACCGAGCGGATATGTACGGTGTAAGCCAACTCTATCAGTTAAGAGGAAGGGTCGGGCGTTCCAATCGTCTGGCCTACGCCTATTTGCTCTATCCTCAAGATAAGGCTCTTACTGAATTGGCCATGAAGAGATTAAAAATCATCAATGACTTTACCGAACTTGGATCGGGATTCAAGATAGCCATGAAGGATATGGAGGTTCGCGGAGCCGGTAACCTGTTGGGCAGTGAACAGTCCGGCGAAATTTTGGCGGTTGGTTTTGATATGTATCTGAAGCTGCTCAGCGAAGCGGTGGAAAATCGTCAGAAAAAGGAAGACCAGAAGGAAGAAGCCCCGGAAGTCTATCTGGAACTGGATTACAGCGGATATGTGCCCGACAGCTATGTGACCGATGCCAGTGAAAAAATGGAGATCTATAAAAAAATCGCCGCTGTGGAATTGGAAGAGGAGCTGAATGCACTGCAGGCTGAAATATATGACCGCTTTGGACCAATGCCCGATGAATTACAGAGTCTTTTATCTCTAGCCGAACTACGGATAATTTGTAAAAAATTATGGATTTCGTCGTTGAAAGAACGCAAAGGATTGGCTCGAATCACCTTTGCCCGAGTGGCTAAAATTTCTGTGGACCGGGTGATGCGCCTTATTACAGAGAGTGGGGGAGCGGTAAAACTTAATCCTGCCTCCCCAGATACCCTTCTTATGGAAACCAATTCCATTGGTTTAAAAGAAAAGTCGGAATTTATCCGAGATAGATTAACAAGATTATTGTGAGAGGAATTATATATGCATAGGGAAATTCAGAGCTTTGTGCGAAGAAAAGGAAAAATGAGTACAGGCCAAAAAAGGGCCTATGAGCAATTGAAGGAAGAATTTTGCATCCCCTTTGAAGACAAAACCCTTGACTTAAAAAAACATTTCGGTACCGAGGAAATTGTATTGGAGATAGGCTTTGGTATGGGCGATGCTACCTGGCAGATCGCTAAATCACAACCCGATAGAGGTTTTTTGGCCATTGAAGTACATAAACCCGGAGTGGGTAAATTGCTTGCGAGGATTGAATCCGAAGAGATTCAAAATATACATATCGTTGAGTACGATGCAAAAAAAGTGGTGAACCACATGTTATCGTTCAATGACTTAGCGGGAGTTCATATTTTTTTTCCAGATCCCTGGCCCAAGAAGAAGCACCATAAACGGCGTATTATTCAAGAACCATTTTTGTCTGAAGTACTGGACAGATTAAAGCCAAAGGGGTATCTTTACGTGGTGACTGACTGGGAACCCTATGCTGTGCATATCCAAGAAGTCCTTCAGGCAAACCAGTCAATAAGAAATGTCTATGATGGTTATGCTGACTCCCAAACCTGGAGACCGGAAACGGCCTTTGAACGTAAGGGTTTGGATAAGAATCACAACATCTATGAGTTTTATTACTTAAAAAAATAAGGCTGTATTAACTAACGCCTTTACAAAATAGGACCCTTTATTTTTGTGGTCTAAAAAAAGTGGTCCCTCCAAAATGGTAGTGATCGGATGAATAGTTCCTTTAATATTTAAGGAACATGTCATTGGTATCATCTATACATAATGGAGTGGGGGATCTGCACATAGGAGGAGTAATCTTCCAGTTAAAAAGATTTGGAGGTCTTACATGTCTAAGCGAGCAGAACGTTCAAAAAGAGCGGAAAAATTTATCCAGGAATATTCAGACTGGTTATCCAAGGGTAATATTACACCAGAATTGTGTAATCGTTATAATGTAAAAAGAGGATTGAGAAATCAAGATGGAACCGGTGTATTGGTTGGGCTAACAGAAATTGGTTCCGTCCATGGATACATCGTCGATGAAGGTGAAAAAATCCCTGTACGGGGAGATCTACGTTACCGGGGTATCGGGATTAAAGACCTGGTTGCAGGATTCCAGTCGGAAAAACGATTCGGTTTTGAAGAAACCACCTATCTGCTGCTCTTTGGGTATCTTCCCAATCAGGAACAGCTCGAAGAATTCAATGAGATTTTGGGGAGTTTTAGAAAACTGCCCCCTCATTTTACCGAGGATTCCATATTAAAAAATCCCAGCAATAATATTATGAATAAACTGGCTCGCTCGGTATTGGTCACTTACTCCTATGACGATAACCCCGAGGATATGTCCGTTCCTAACAACCTTCGTCAATGTGTAGAATTGATTGCCCGGTTCCCCACCATGGTGGCCTACGGCTATCAGGCTAAACATCATTATTATGATGGTAAAAGTCTATTTATTCACACACCATTACCCAATCTTTCTACTGCTGAAAACTTTTTATTAATGATACGGCCAGATAAAAAATATACCCAACAGGAAGCGGAGATACTCGATCTTATGTTGGTACTCCATGCCGAACATGGCGGGGGAAACAATTCTGCCTTTACCACTCATGTGGTTTCCTCTTCTGGGACCGATGTCTATTCTGCTATTTGTGCTGCGGTTGGCTCTCTCAAGGGCCCCTTACATGGTGGTGCCAATATTAAAGTCCATATAATGATGGATGATATAAAACAGAATGTAAAAGATTGGACTAATGAAGAAGAAGTAAAGGACTATTTAACAAAAATCCTTAAAAAGGAAACCTTCGATGGAAAGGGGCTGATTTATGGTATGGGCCATGCAGTTTACACTCTATCAGATCCAAGGGCAGAGCTATTGAAGGAAAAGGCCAGAGAATTGGCCGAAGCCGCGGGTAAACAAAACGAATTTAATCTATATACTGTTATTGAGAGACTTACTCCACAGCTCTTTAAGGAAATAAAAAATAACGATAAACCCCTATGTGCCAATGTGGATTTCTATTCTGGTTTTGTATATTCCACTTTGGGTATTTCTCCCGATTTATATACACCTATATTTGCGGTTTCAAGAATTACAGGTTGGTGTGCCCACCGGGTGGAAGAGATTGTGAACGGCAAACGTATAATGCGCCCCGCCTATAAAAATGTTAGTAAAGCGGCAAGTTATATACCCATGAGTGATCGCTGATTTGGATCTGCCTGAAGATCGAAGGGACAGGGTTTTTGACCAGCCAACAAAGGGTCGGGTAGAACCTTTTGAGTTTAATGAAACGGTTGCACATGTCTTTGACGATATGGCTGAGCGCAGTATTCCCCATTATCGTGAGGTACAGCGCCTTATTGCTACATTAATCCGAACCTACTATCAGAAGGGAACAAATCTTTACGACCTGGGTTGTTCCACCGGGACGACCCTGGCCTTGGCCGCTCAATCCTTAATCGAGACCGGGCTGCAGGATTTTTCTCTAATCGGAGTGGATTCTTCACAAGCCATGTGTAACGAGGCTCGGGGTAAAATCGATACACTGAAGATACCCCGAGATAATGTTGAAATCCTCAATGAAGATTTATTGGAGACCTCCTTGGATAATCCTTCGGTGGTTGTAATGAATTATACCCTTCAGTTTGTTAAACCCATGTTGCGAGAAACCCTGGTTGAAAGAATATATAAAAACCTAAATCATAATGGTGTTCTTCTTGTCAGTGATAAACTGCTGCAGTCACATACCGATATCAGCCGTCATTTTGTCGATCAGTATTATGCTTTTAAGCGCAGTAACGGTTATAGCGGCTTGGAAATCAGTCAGAAAAGAGAAGCCCTGGAAAATGTATTAATCCCCTATTCACTGAAGGAAGAAGAGAACTTATTTAGGGAATGCGGATTCCAAGCGGTGGATATCTTTTTTTCCTGGTTCAATTTTACCTCCTTTATTTGTTTGAAGAAGGGGAGTTGAATTATACGCTCAAAATATTTTAAAAATCTTTTAAAATCCTTTATATCCTGTCCCAACGGCATTGACTAAAGCCCCACTCAGAAGGATAATTCAATACCATGAGTAAATACATCTTTGTTACTGGTGGTGTCTGTTCCAGCCTAGGAAAGGGAATAGCTTCGGCGTCTCTTGGGGCCTTACTGGAATGTAGGGGATTAAAGGTCTGCATGGTCAAGATCGACCCCTATTTAAATGTGGATGCAGGGACCATGAGTCCCTATCAGCATGGTGAAGTTTTTGTTACCGACGACGGTGCTGAAACCGATTTGGATCTTGGTAATTACCAACGATTCACCTATTCTAACTTAACCCAGGATAATTCCATTACAACGGGTCAAATCTATCAGTCTGTAATAGCCAAAGAAAGGGCTGGGAAATATCTGGGTAAATGTGTCCAGGTGGTGCCCCATATTACCGATGAAATCAAACGGCGTATCTATATGCTGGGAGAAAAAGAAGATATCGATATTACCATCGTTGAAACCGGTGGAACCGTTGGAGATATAGAATCAATTCCCTATTTAGAAGCAATTCGTCAGATTATCCACGAGCGGGGGCGTAAGAAGGCTCTTTCAGTTCATCTAACTCTGGTACCAGAAGTAACCGGCGGTGAGGTTAAAACGAAACCCACCCAGCATTCTGTAAAAGCTATGCGGGAAATTGGAATACAGCCCGATGTACTGTTATGCCGTTGTAAACATGAGTTAGATATGGATTTGAATAAAAAGATTTCTCTTTTTACCAATATCGATTACGATGCCGTTCTTTCTGCACACGATGTTAATACCACCATTTATGAAATTCCTGCAATTTATCATGAGCAGGGGCTGGATAGAGTTGTCTGTCAAAAAATGGATATCAAAAAAACCCGGGGCAGTTTTTCAGAATGGAACAAGCTTACCAATCGGTATAAGGCGGCTGAAAAAACCCTTCGTATTGCCATGGTTGGTAAATATACCCTGCTTGGGGATACTTATAAATCCGTCGATGAAGCACTGGTGCATGGAGCTATGAATAATGGTGTAAAGCTAGAAATAGTAAAAATAGAATCCGATCAGCTGGAAGATAAGGATGACCTCACAGATTTTTTTAAGGATATCCATGGAATCCTTATTCCCGGTGGATTTGGAGATAGAGGCATCCGAGGAATGGTAGATACCGCACGTTATGCCAGAGAAAACAAAATCCCCTATTTAGGAATTTGTTTAGGTCTACAGATTATGGTTATTGAATATTGTCGAAATGTTCTGGGAATAAAAGATGCCGATAGCGCCGAATTTAATCCTCAGGGTCCTAATAATGTCATAACGCTTTTAGAAGATCAGGTGGATGTAACAGAATACGGCGGAACCATGAGACTTGGGGGAAGTTTTACACATCTCGAAGAAAATACAAAAATACTCCAAGCCTATAATAAAGAAAAAATAATTAAAGAACGCCATCGTCATCGATATGAAGTGGCCAATGATTATAAAGAACGACTTCAAGAAAAAGGCCTTGTCTTATCGGGATTTACACCGGATGCAGCCCTGGTCGAATCGGTCGAATGGACTAATCATCCCTGGGGAGTTTCTGTTCAATTTCATCCTGAATTCACGTCTACTCCCTTGAAGCCTGGTCCTTTGTTTAATGAATTTGTAAAAGCATCAATTAAAAAAATCTAGATGTACTGAAATATATTATTGAAAAAGGCCGCAGTTTAGCGGTCTTTTTTCTTGCACTTTTGTTCTCTTTCATTAGACTTAATATAATGAATGGAGATCAAATGGTAAAACCTAAAATCCAAGAGGTTTTTGAAGAAAAATTTTGGAAGGGGTTATTAAATATTTTTCCTCAGTCCTTTATTCTTCTTGATATGAAGGGTAATCTCATTATTCATAATTTAAATTCCAGTGGAATCCCTTGGCTTTCAGAAGTACATCTAGATCTAGTTTTGCATAAAAACTGTCAGGAAGATCCCTGTGAACTGCAGGAGTATCTTCGTGGAGCAGTGGATAGTTTTCAACAGAAAATACCTGTGGAGGATGATCGACTCCTTCTATCTAGAGCATTTACCTATAGCTTTAAAGGAAAATCCTATTGCTTCTTGCTTCTTCAGGACATTACGGAATCCAAGAGTAATGAAACCATAATGAAATTTAATGAACGAAGGATGAGAGCTTTTTTAGATGCTTCTCCACAATGTTTTTTAACGGTGGATAGCCGAGGAAATGTACTTAGTGTACAAAGCCGTGGTGATGGAAGCTTACCTTTGACAGAATCATTGGTTGGAAAAAAGGTAACTCAGATTTTGCCTTTTCAACGACCTAAGGCTATTGCGAATGCACTTGTTCAGGTGAGTGAGGGTAACGGGCTTAAAATAATAAATGAAAATTGGCTCAAGGGAGATAAAATCTTCAAAGTTGAAATTCGGATATTATTCGGAGGCCAAAAGGATGTGGTTCTACTATTAAATAATATTTCAAATCAAGAAAATACCCAGGAAAATAGAACCATAATTGAAAGAACCGCCGCTTTGGCGGAAATAAATAGTGCTCATAATAAAG
>JAQICO010000176.1 GCA_027858495.1 Spirochaetaceae bacterium | reverse complement strand
ACTATATACAGAGGTTCTTAGAATTGCCAAATCAACCCGGTTGAGTCTTTTTAATTCCCAACCGGATAATTTTGCCTCTATTTTCTTATCCACTTCATCCTGATTTTCAAGAAAACCAGAAATCAATAAACGAGCAAAAAGCATTACTTCTTGATCTTCTTCTTTTTTCATCCAAGAAAAATTTGTCAACTCTTCAAGATTATTTCCTGTCATGTCCCAGGAAAAAAGACTTTGTAAAGCTAATATTCGGCCTCTTCGGCGTTTTCCCTGCTTAGCGGATGGCATCTTCGAAGACACGAATTCCCTCTTCACCAGCTTGATCTCTCAATGAAATAATAGTTTCCTTCTGCAGCTGTTCATACAATGCCCTCTGTTTTTCAGAACGAATAAGTTCATTTATATAATCTCTAACGGTATAATTATCCACTGGAGATAGCGTTTCTTCAAGGGTCAAGACTCCCGCTTCTTCCGCACCGACGATTCGTAGGATATGAAATCCGACATCCGATTCTAAATAAAAAGCATTAGATTCATCAAAATTATCAAATAATTCATCCATAAAATTCTGACCAAATATCTGAACAGCCCGAGGATCATTATAGATTGCAACGGTTTCACTACGTTCACTAGTATTGGGAAACAAATCACCCTCTGTCAGCTGAGCATCATCAAAGATTTTACTTCCAGATTCAATAGACCGGTAAAGCTGTTGAGAAGTAGTTCTTAGGGCATCAATATCAACCCCATCCTTTTTTTGAAAGAATATTTGCTCGACTGTTACATAGGATGCCATGGCAAATTGTGCAATATTATTATTGTAATAATTTCTAACCTCTCTATCAGTAGGATTAGGAATATTATCAAAGTCCTCTTTCCTTGTCTGAGTTATATAGGTTTGAATGATAATATTACTTTCGATATTTTCCAAATAAAGTGAAGTATTCACTCCCTGGGATTCTAACACCTGCACAAATTGAGCATAATCATTAAGTACAGCGCCCTGAGGAATTACCCCAGCCTGCTGTAGCTCCATTGAAAGCTGCTGAAGAGCCATTTGTTTCACTTGTTCTTGAGTTACCACGATGCTTCTATTGCTGGCATCCTGCCTAACAAGAATTTGATTGATCATTACATTCAAGATTTCTTTTTTTTGATCAAGGGTAAATTCCGTCCCTTCATCACCGCCTTTAAGGATGTTTAAATATTGCTCAAATTTACTTTGAGGAATAACATCGGTTTTATGGAGACTGATAACCGCAACAGGCCTATCGGCGATGGGGCTTTGAGCGGAAAGATATGCAAAACTTGCAAATACAAGAAACAGAATCGACTTAATTTTCATAGTCACCTCATTATATTACTATAAAATAGAAAAGGAATAATCCCACGGAATGGTTACAATTTTCTGGATTTAATATGTAGACTTCCAGCCAGTTTTTCGGCTTCATCAGCCGAGGTTAAAATATCAAAGTTTTTAACCATAAGGCCCTGACCTTCCAAATTTTTCATAAGATTTAGCATCAAAGCGTTTTTTCGTAATCCACCATTGATTACATAGGCAAAACATCTTTTACCTGTTAACAATCCACTCTCAGCTAGATCAGATTTCAGTGAAGGAGGAAGGCTTTTTGACATGAGACCCATGGAACTGCATCCGATTAAAAGATAATCGTAACCAGTTAAATGCAGGTCATCCTTATTACCCCTCAATATTTTTACTTGGTGTCCCTGAGTTTCTACACCCTTTGAAAGAGAAGTTAAAACAGAAGATACCTGGGAGGTTTCACCCCCCCAATAGACAATGGCTACTCTTAACATAAAGATCCTTAAATGGTTATTGAGGCTGTCGCAAAAGCCCCCTTTAACCCTGATACTGCGTTGATTTTCTGCACGGGCTACTCATGTAGTACATCTACACTGCGTTGCCGGTTCAAAAATCGCCTTGTCTCAGAACTAAATCATGACTTTTTCGACAGCCCCAATTTATTTATTCAGGAATAACTAATTCCGAACCAACTTCTTCAGGCAACTGTGTATCCTGTTTCCACCAATCGTCTTGCTGTTCCAGCTGACGAGCTGCTCCCATCACACCATCATTGCTTGGACTCTTCAAAAAGAATGCCACCAATAATGAAAGCACGATAAATGAAGCACCAAAGACTCTGGTTATTTTACCAAGAACAGATGATGAGGAAGCACCGAAAGTAGAAGTACTTGATCCTCCAAAGATACCACCGATTGAATCACCCTGCTCATCCTGAATAAGAACAAGTATAACGAGCAACAATGACACAATGACAAATAGAACGATGAGGATTGTAGCTATAACACCCATGGAAAAAACTCCCTATTTATTAAAATTGACCAGCGCTTCAAAGGAATCAGCCTTAAGAGAGGCTCCTCCAATTAAACCACCGTCGATATTTTTCATAGCCATGAGATCTTTTACATTCTCAGGCTTAACGGATCCACCATACTGTATAATAGTGTTTTCTGCAACCTCATTATCGAATAGTTGGGCGATCTTTTTTCTACAGGAACCGTGAATTGCTTCTGCATCATCGGGTGTGGCCGTTTTACCGGTACCTATGGCCCATACAGGTTCGTATGCAATAACTATATTAGACATATCCTTTTTACTAAGACCTGCAAGACCCTTTTCCAGTTGTTCGAAACAAACTTCTTCGGCCTTTCCAGCTTCTCTTTCTTCCAAAAGCTCTCCGACACACAGATCTACACGTAAACCGTGTTTCAAGGCTAATTTAACTTTCTCATTGATGACTTCATTTGTCTCTCCGTAGACATGACGTCTTTCGGAGTGACCGAGAACAACCATCTTAACACCTAAATCCTTAAGCATTAACACGGAAGTTTCTCCAGTAAAGGCACCCTCTTCCTCATTGGCCATATTTTGTGCTGCCACAATAAGCTTGGAACCCTTAACTGCATCCATAACGCCGGGCAGACATACAAATGAAGGTGCAATCATCACTTCACAATTCGCCGCATTTGCCATGGGAACTATTGCCTTGGCCAATTCAACCGCTTCTGCAGGAGTCTTATTCATCTTCCAATTTCCAGCAATCATATAACTTCTCATTTCTTTCACCTTTTCCTAATTTATTTATTATGCCTTTAAGGCTACAACACCGGGTAACGCTTTACCTTCCAGATATTCCAAAGAGGCGCCGCCACCTGTGGAAACATGGTCAATTTTATCGGCAAGGTTAAACTTATTTACAGCTGCCACAGAATCTCCACCACCCACCACGGTTGTTCCAGCACAATCAGCCACAAAATTAGCCACCTCACTGGTTCCCTTGGCAAAAGCATCAAATTCAAAAACACCCATAGGACCATTCCATACAACAGTCTTAGCCGCCGCGATTCGTACCTTAATTGCAGCTATGGTCTTGGTGCCCACATCCATGGCTAATTTACCATCGGGAATATCTATGGAATCAACAGCCTCAGGAGTGGCATTTTCTGAGAATTCCGATGCAACCACATGATCCATAGGCAATATAACCTCAACGCCCGCTGCTTTTGCTTTATCCAGAAAGTTTTTTGCGGTTTCCATATAATCTTCTTCGAAGAGAGAATTACCAATGGAATGACCTTGAACCTTTAAAAAGGTATAGGCCATTCCTCCGCCAATGACGAAGGTGGTACATTTATCCTACATAGATTCCAAAACTGAAATTTTTGAAGAAACCTTGGCTCCTCCGATAATGGCAACCATGGGTTTTTCGGGATTTTCAATAACTTTATCAAAGAAAATACATTCTTTTTCCATTAACAAGCCTGCCGCCGAGGGCAGATATTTGGTTATACCTTCGGTGGATGCATGGGCCCTGTGGGCTGTACCAAAGGCATCATTGATATAAACATCCCCAAGAGAAGCCAAGGCTTTTGCAAAATCATCATCGTTGGCCGTTTCTTGCTTATAATACCGGGTATTTTCCAGCAGCAGGATTTCTCCAGCTTTTAACTCTGAAGCCATTTTGCTAACTTCATCTCCAATTACATCGGGAGCCATATTTACCTTTACCCCAGTGATGGATGCCAGGTGATCCTTCAGCTGAGCTAAAGAAAATTCAGGCTTTTTTTCTCCATTGGGTCGCCCGAGGTGGCTCATAATTA
>JAQICO010000055.1 GCA_027858495.1 Spirochaetaceae bacterium | reverse complement strand
AGATAAAACCACCGTAGAGATAAAGGCGGGTTTTCCATCTCTATAATCCACAGTAACCTGGCATTTCCCATCGGGCCGTAAAAAATCCAAAACCTTGCTTTTTCTTACTTCAGCAGCCTTTCTCATAATCCTATGGGAATATTCGATGGGGGCAGGCATTAACTGGGGGGTATCTTTACAGGCATAACCAAACATCATGCCCTGGTCTCCGGCTCCCTGTTCTTTATGAAGACCCTGCCCCTCGGTAACACCCTGAGATATATCGGGGGACTGAGGATTCAACACAGTCATAACAGAACAACTTTGGTAATCGATACCGTAGGCGGGATCGTCGTATCCAATCTCTTTTAGAGCATCTCTGGTTGTTTTTATTATATCTATATAGGTGTTAGTGGTAATTTCTCCACCTACCAGTATAAGACCTGTTGATGCAAAACATTCACAACCGCTTCGGGTATTTGGATCTTCCTTAAGTGCTGCATCAAGAATTGAATCTGATACTATATCGCATACCTTATCGGGGTGGCCTTCTCCTACACTTTCAGAAGTGAAGGTATAATTTAATCTTTGTCCCATATTAAACTCCCTTTAATATTTATATATTATGATATGATAATACATGGTGATATATTGGTCAAGATAAAGAAATTGGATTTATGTCAAAGTTAGGTTTTAGTATCCCCTGTTTCCTAACACTGGGCCTTCCATAATAACTTCATAATATTGTCCATAATTTAAGTTATAGTCTACAACGGAAATACTGTAATAATAGTCTACCCCGGCAATTGCCGTATCATCGGTTACTGCATTGGAGCTTCCCTCTATCCTACCTAAGTAAACCCAGCCTTCCGAGTCATTCTGCCATCGGTAAATGTAATAATATTCTACATAATTCTGATAGGACCAAGATAAATGTACACCGTCGTTATAAGTTCCCACAGAAGCTCGTAAATCGGTTACAGCATTTAGAAGAGTGACTGAATATTCCACAAGATCAGAACTACCATTATCGTTAAAGCTATCCAGGGCATAGTGATAGCTTTCTCCCGCTACCAAGTCTTCATCATTATAGGAAATTGTATTTTCATCAAGTTGAATTAACGTTAAATCAGAGAAGTCGTTCACATCCTGATACCGGTAAAGATAAAAGCCCGATTCATTATCAGAATTATCAGTCCATTCTAGATTACAGGAGGTATAGGATGTCATGGAGGCCGTAAAATCCGTGGGTGCTTCCGGTATAGGAAAATCCACAGAATGGGATGTGAGTGATAAATTATCTAAGTAGACATCGCATTGGCCGTCGATGCTATCCAGGGTCATAAAACTTACATTATTAATTTGAGCTGCATTATCATCATAATCCAGGGCTGCTTCAACCATATTTCCATCTAGATAGATATTATATAAACCCGAGGAACAGTTAAATTCTATGATCAATTGATGCCATTGATTAATGGATAAATAGGTATTGTTGGTATAAATGGAATCTCCATTGCTATATCCCAGCAGAATCTCACCTGTTATATCCGGTTCAAGATAAATGGAGATTGGAAAAAGAGAATTGTCAATATTTACTTCTAGTCTTTGTAAATTGATCAATAGTGATGAGCTCTGGTTAAAATACATATCCAGATAGATTCTTCCCTGATCTAAGGATGGGAAAGTGGCATTACATAGGTTGT
This sequence comes from Spirochaetaceae bacterium, assembly GCA_027858495.1. Classification (GTDB taxonomy): domain Bacteria; phylum Spirochaetota; class Spirochaetia; order DSM-2461; family DSM-2461; genus JAQICO01. The sequence goes on along the minus strand of JAQICO010000055.1, from coordinate 2,187 downwards.
AATCTCCGGAATTTTCAAAATCCATTATCTGAAGAACCTTTGAATAATTTGCCTCTGCAACTTCTATGATTCTTAAGGAGGAGTCGCCAAAACTATCGGCCAGCCAGTGACTGGACAAATCTCCCAATTCCAATTCTCCGAGTTCATAGGATTGGAAGTCCTCTTCAATCCCCCCTGGATTTGCTCCCGGTTCTAAGGTAACTGTAACTACTTCTGATTGTCGGGTATTTCCAGTTTTGTCATAGGCTGTGGCCGTTAATTGATGATCCCCCAAGGGGAGGTAAATGCTATTCCAAGTGGCTTCGTAGGGGGCAGAGGTGTCTTCTCCAATTTTTAATCCATTAATATAAAAGGATACTTTAAAAACTCCATCGTTATCGCTGGCTTGAGCTGTAATGGACAATTCTCCAGAAATATTTGTCCCTTCTGATGGGCTGACGATAGAGACAACGGGTCTGGTGGTATCGTCTTCCGGTACAAGAAAATGGCCGGACATAAAAAGAAACATAATCATCACAACAGTTTGGAAATATTTCATGGATTTCCCCCTTAATCGATAAAAGTAAGTTACAGCCCCCATTTCATGGTTAAATTTATATAATCATAGTCTTCTATCCATTGTTCCTTTAGGCCATCCGATGGATAATCAAATGTTTTGGTCGAGATTATTCTTACATAACTGAGATCTATAATTGGTTTCCCGGGTAGCTTGGGCAGATAGATTGATAAACCTCCCTCAAAGGTATAATCCAATGAACTAATATCCGCTGAGTATAAATTGGATGTTTCATAGATGTTTAAGTTTGCAAGGCTGTCGGTTTGAGCGGTATATAAAAGGTTGCTTACCTCGGTGCTGCCCATGAGGTATTTTGTTTGAAAATCGGCAAAGACGGATAGATGGGTGGAAATCCCTTTAATATCCTTCCCTATGTTCACAAAAAGATGAAGGCTGCTTCCCTGGGCTTCCAAGTTATATTCATTCTCTCTCCACATGTAAAAGGGTGTACTGCTGGGGCTGGTGGTTGTTGAAGGAATGGTCTGAAAAAAACCGCCTTCTTCTGTGGAAATCAAAAAAGGCGAATAGATTGCTTTAATATTTATCTTAAAGGTTGATAATTCCATAGAGGATCGAAATCCCAGTAAAAATTCCTGTGGAAATTCACTCTCCTGGGTATCCACAAAGCCAAAGGTATCCTGGGGATACGGATCATCTCCCACCTGGGCCTTTTCGATAATTCTTGCGCGACTGGATTTGTTCTCCTGGTTTATTCCATAGGCCAAAAAAAGATTTAAAAGCCAGTTTCGCCCAGATAACATGGGACCAGCAGATATCTCTCCGGCCCATATTTCTCGATGTAGGTCTCCTTCCAATGGTCCACCAAAGGCTTCGTAAGAAAGGTCCAGTTGTTCAAGTTTTTTATGTTGACCGCCAAGGGTTAATCTGAGGTGGGGTAAAGGATCATAGTTGATAATAAGTCCCTCTCCAAGGGTTCCCATGGAGTTTGGAGATAAGGCAAGTTCCCCTGATATCCTATCTCTATCTTCAGCAACCGTATAAGAGATGTGTATGAGCATAAAGAGAAGAAGATAATATCTTCTACCATTTAACATTCCAAAAATCCTTAGAATGTCCCTTATCCAATTTAATGATCAATAAAGAAGCCCACGTATAAGGAGATTCTTAATAATATTATAGGGGAAAATTAAACATAACACAAATTTATTAGTTATTTTTCATTATTAACCAGAGACCGAGAAATCTCATCAATCGGTTCTTTAAAGAGCTCCAGAATCCTTCTGCGGGCAAGGAGGGTTATATTGTTAGGACTGCTGAATTGGGTAATTCCTTTAATTCTTCTTCCGTTACTGTTTTAAGTATCAGAATACCCTTGTTGCCCAACACTTTAAAGTTGATATCCCGAATTTTTTCTCCCTGTTTTAAAGAAGCATTTTCAATAATATCTCCAGTCTGGATATGCATTAAGGCCCCAGTTTCTTTGGTTCTGAAACGAGCACATTTTTCATCGAAATATTCCAATTCTCCAATACATAAACGTTTGTCCTGGGGGCTAAGAAATACTAGCTGCCCTCCCTTAGGAAGTGGTTTCTTTCGTTGGGGTAAATGAATAGTACGACTGAGTATTTGGTAGAGCCTTTTAAAATGATCCATTTCCAGCTCTTCTAAAA
>JAQICO010000389.1 GCA_027858495.1 Spirochaetaceae bacterium | reverse complement strand
GCGGCAAAACGCTTGGGCCTTAGGGTAACCATGCGCAGCTTAAACCGGAAGAGCGGAGCCATGATCCAACGGGACAACGCCGCCAGGGGACTCAGCTTAGGACCTATAAAGGCCCGGATAAAAAAATCTCCCACTAAAATATATAAAGGTATTGGAGAAAGCCAATAGAGAGAGCTCAGGGCTAACAATAAGACCTGTACTGCCACTCCTCTAACCGCCGGTTCTTTTACTCTTTCTGGAATAGTTGTATTCTTCATCCTTATATACTACTATTACTATAGTATTAGTCAAGTTTTAATTGTAATGATTTTAAAAAAAACTACGAATTATAAGATATATGGGCGGAATAAACAGGGCGGGAAGCAAATTTCCTGTTTTTATAACCTTGATTTTTAAAAGATTTAGACCAATTCCAAAGATGAGGATTCCCCCTACATTGGATATTTCGCGTATAATGGCCTGGGATATCCAGGGTTCTAAAAAACTGGATAACAGGGTCAGTCCTCCCTGATATATCAAAAGGGAAAACACCGAGAAGATGACACCGATCCCCATGGATGAGGCAAAAATAAAAGAGGCCACTCCATCGAGGATAGATTTGGCGAAAAGAATGCTATGATCCCCCTCCAATCCGCTTTTCATTGCCCCTACAATGGTCATACTGCCTACACAAAAAAGCAACGAAGTGCTAACAAAGGCCTCGGAGACACCGCTGTGCTTTTCTCCCATGCGTTTCTGAAGACGGTTGCCAAGCCTTTCCATGGCTGCTTCAATGCCCATAAGCTCACCCAGTACACTGCCCAGGGCTAAACTGATGATAAACAAAAGCGGATCACTTTCAGGATTCAGGAGGCCGGTAAGAGAAGTGGATAGCCCAATAAATAAAACGGCAAGCCCCACAGCCTGCATAAGGATATCCTTGAATCGCTGAGGAAGACCTTTACGGAAGAGAACTCCGGCCAGAGTGCCAAAAATTACGGCGACAATATTAACATAGGTTCCAAACATAGAAATCACTTTACCTGCTTGTGAACGAAGAGGCAATAGGACTTTTTGCCACAATGATTATCTTAATTCAAACTGGAAGGTTGGAATCAACTTCTATGTTGTATTGCGAGGACGATCAAAGAGCATCAGATTAATTTTTAATATCTGTAGCCCCTGGAGAATTAATCCAATTCTTTTCAAAATCATTCCAAGATATCAATTGAGCTATGGCGGCCAGAGATTCCAGGTGGAGTTGCCGCTGGTCCAAGGTCCCGTAGAGAAAGAAAACTGCCTTGACCGCAGGATGTTTTTGGGAAAAAGAAATACCCTGGGGACATCGCAGCATGATTAATCCCAATATATTTTCGCCGGGCAATACCACATGGGGGATAGCCGCAGTAGGACTGATGGATGTATCGGCTGATTGATGACGCTCCAGAATCCATTGGGTCCAGGATTCCTCATTTATCCCATGGGAGCCATTCAACTCCCGGCCGATTTGCTGAGCCAATTGCTCAAACCCTAGGGGGGCCTTTCAGTTCCACCAAGAAGCTTTGCTGAATCAAGCGGTCAAAGTGGTCCTGTTTCAATCCCCTGCGTTTTGCCAGAATTTGCCTGAGCTCATCCTCTAAGAGATCATCCTTTAAGGCATTGTCTGTGATCGAACTGAGGATATGCAGCCAGGGGGTTAATTTCCCAATTGAGAAGTAATATTTCTGAAATACCAAAAATGTCGAAGACTGATTTCATAGATAGGGCGAACCAGCCCAAGATTCCAGAAACAGTTCAGATCAACGGACCCAAAGACTTAGAGATATAGAGATAATCCCCTCCGGCCTCGGGCATGGCCGTGGATAGTTCGATGACACTCAAAATGCCTGAAAAGGCCAGAAATCCTGCTAAGAAATATATAATGTTCCTTTTTCCTGACATTTACTTCTTTATAATAACATTATACGGCCCTACAATACAAAGGATTCAATATTTTTTTCTCCCATATCTGCTGCTGAAAAGGATTCAGAGACTCCTTGATATTGAAGTACAAC
>JAQICO010000387.1 GCA_027858495.1 Spirochaetaceae bacterium | reverse complement strand
CTGTTTAAAGAGGTTAATCTCTGGAGCGATGAGGTAGATTATCCTGAATCTTTAGATACCTATGAAAATGTTTATGATCTATTGGATGATTTAAGAGTTCCCCAGGATCCTTACAGCTTTATTGCTTCTGAAGAGAATTACACCATGGCATTTGATCGGGGCAATGAATGGGGTTTCGGCTTTCGATTTTCCTTTAACAGTGCAAAGGAATTACGTATAACCGAAACCTTAACCCTACCTAAGAAAATGAAGGTCCAGGAAGAAACGCTACCAAGAGGGACACAAATCTTATCCATCAATGGGGTGGAACCCTGGCAATTTTTTATGGAGGGGGAAAGAGAATCTAATTCCTTGGTCCCAAAGGATACCTGGCTGTTTCAATTCAAATTACAGGACGGCAGCATTATAGAAAAGGAGCTGGTATTCCGCATATTTCATCTGGAAGCCATACATGATAAGCAGATTTTCCACTTAGAAAATGGGGATTCTGCCGGCTATTTTGCCTTTAGCCAATTTTATCCTTTCATTCGTAATGACTTCTATAATCTATTTTCTGATTTTGCAGCCCTGGGTATTAATCAATTAATCATTGACCTAAGAGAAAATTCCGGAGGGAAAGAAAACATTGCAATTTATATGATCAATCAATTAGTAGGAGAAGGAAATTGGGGAGAACCAATGATCAATTATAATTTTAATGACCGTTACTGTCACTGGAACCGCACTTGGGACTTTAATGAAACAGCTCTTTTGGATGTTGATAGAGTGATTTTTTTGACCAGTAAAGATACCCTTTCTGCAAGTGAAATGTTGATTAACTGTTTGAAACCCTATGTAGAAACCCTGGTGATTGGAGGGTCTACAGGAGGGAAATCCTATGACATGCATGACTTTAGCTATGAAAATTACATTTTTTTTCCAATAGTTTCTCAGAATTCTAATGCAGATGGAGAGACCGTGCCTCCCCAGGGCATCACTCCCGATGTATTACTCTACGATCAGATTGAATATCCCTTCGGCGATATTGATGACCCACTAATTCAGGAAGCTTTATATTATTTAAATACCGGAACATTTCATGATTTGTCTAGGGACGATGCTCCCTATTCGGTGGGGGAACCACGGATTAGTCTTTATGACTAATCCGATTAAAAAAGGGGGGGGGTAAAATCTCTCATAAATCCTATTGCTGAAGTTCAGCTTCTGTAATTCCTAACGAATCTGCCTATTTAAAAATTTAGCATTCACTAAGAGCAATAGCAGGGACATAACAAAGGTATAAATTACCACCACCGGTAAATGACCCCCAATGGAAAAATGAGTAAATAAAGGGATGTCCAAAAAATAGCTGGTAAACAGGGTTACAAAGGGGGTTAGGCTGATAAAAAAAATGGGCGTCTTTTGGCCGAATTTGTACTGGGCATCCTTAAAAAAAATCAATACGATTATACCCCCAAGCAGCATGGAAAAAAGATATTCCACTGGTATGAAAAAGAGAAAGACCCCCTGCATGGTGCCCACACCGCCGCCTCCCTTAAATTTAAGGAAAATGGATTTACAATGACCCAGCACTGCCGCAATTCCTACCAGATATAACACCGATATTTCAAAGGAACTGTCGCCTTTGTAAAAGAAGATCCTCAAAAGGATAATGGGCAGCAGCCCCTTAAGTGCATCCAATACACTGACCAGAACCCCCCAGGGTTTACCCACTTCACGCATTACGTTGGAGGTACCGGGATTTTTATTGCCCAATGTCCGAATATCCAACCCCTTAACCGCCCGGGTTATTAGGATGGCGTAATTAACCGAACCGGAGATATATCCAATGAGGATAAAGATGAAGGCATATAGATAGCTCATTTAAAAGATTCCTCCTATTCCAAGGCCACAATGATTTCTGCCTGACTTTGACCGCCCCATAGCAGTTCAATTTCCAAATGAGGAAACTCCTGTAGCAGTGTTTTTTGGATTTCCTCCAGAGAAACAAGTTGTTTCTTCTGCTTGTAAAATAACGATAGGTTTGCTATTACTTCCAGATCAAAGCTTTTTATACCCTTTAATAAAGCTGTTGTAAAATCTCCATGAACCGATATGATATCACTGTTGTGCAGACAGAAAAAGTGATTTTTTTTTATTTCAATTCCACCGAAGCTACGGTTATCTGCACTTTCATAGAGAAAGAGTCCCTGGCCAAGGGACATACATTCCTTCATAGATTGAAGATTGGTCTGAAGGTCTTCATTTTCGCTGAATCCGTAGAAGCTGGTTATTCCCTGAATAATATTGGAAGTAGGTATAATGGATATCTGTTTTTCACTCAATTCCCCAGCGGTAATGCAGGAGGGTAAAATATTGCTATTGTTGGGTAAAATAATAATGCTCTTTTCCTCCATCTCCTCTAACACTCTGGCGACTTCCCCTCCACTAGGAAGTTTGTTGTCATAACAGATTACATGTTCCACACCCAGGCCTATTAAATAATCCCTGAACCCTTCTCCCGGAGCAAATACTAACACTGCATTATTGCTTTCTTCGAGGGATTTGGAACTTTGAAGAATTTGGGCAAACATGTCTTCCACCTTTTTTCTGGTTATAGTTCCATAGCTTTCCATTTCTTTGAGGATTTGTTCCGGTTCATTGCAATGAATATGCAGCTTAATGATTTTTGATTCGTCCATAAGAGCTATGGAATCGCCACGGGATGTCAGAAAGTCATGCAGGCCCGAAGTATCCACATCCCCATGTTTTGTCAGGGTTAATTCAGTGCAGTACTGATATTGAGTGGTGTCCTCCTGAGGGGGGGGCGTTGTTTTTTTATCGGGAGTAAAGCGATAGGGTTCTTCAGACTCCTCAGGTAGCTCTTCTTCCGGGGATAAACCGATATACAGCCCTTCAAAAATCATTATAAAGCCCAGAGCCCCGCTGTCGATAACTCCAGCCCTTGCCAAGATCGGCAGCATCTCGGGAGTTTGAAAAAGCACTAATCTGGCCTGACTGAGGGCTTGCTGAAGTGCCTGAACCGGAGTTTCATGAATTTTGTCATTAAGGCAACGAGTCATGGATTCAATGATGGTCACCATGGTGCCCGCTATGGGATTAAAAAGAGAGCTGTTTACTTGGTAACAGCCATTGCTGAATCCCTGGGCCAATTGATGGGTGGTCAAATATTGATTTTCCTGCAAATTGGCAAAGAATCCCTTAAAAAAGCTGGAAAGAATAAATCCGGAATTACCCCGGCTATTACTGGTCATATAGGGTAACATTATCTCTGCAATCTCATGATAAAATTGGATCTTATTCCCCTGAAGCAGCTCCACCGCGGGAACAAAGGTTCCGGCCATGTTGGTTCCCGTATCACCATCGGGTACAGGAAATACATTGAGGTTATCCAGAACCTTTTTATGACGTTCAAGATGTCGAGCACTGAGCTGAAGAGCTATTGTTACCTGATGGGTGCTTATATTTTCATTGGCCATGTATGGTGTATCCTATATCGTAGAAGTCCGGTCCGGCATGGGGCATATTACTATGATTGGTATAATGGATTTCAGAGTCCACGGGAAAATCCAGATCATCCAATTTCTTTTTTAAATCCATGGCTTCTTTCTCGTGGGGGCCAATAATACTGATCACCGCCTTTACTCTGGTTCCCTGTTTTTGTACCATTTCTTCCTTGAGTATCTGAATAAACCGGGTATTGGCCTGTAGGCCATTCTTCACTTTTCCGATAGATTTTAAAACACCGGGGTCGTCACTGGAGCTCAACAGGGCAATAATCTTCATGGCGCTGCCCATAAGGGCCTTTGCTAGACCTATTCGCCCGGTTCTGTGCAGATAGAAGAGGTCGTATACACAGCCTAAATGCCGAGTATTCTTTCGCAGCAACTTTATATATTCCATAAGGTCCTCATAATTCATTCCCCGGTTTACAGCTTCTGCTACCTGTAGAACAATCACCGAATAAGCTGCCGTTAAATGATGGGCATCCACAAATTCCACATCCACATCCGGGTGATCCATCCTCAATTGCCTTAGGGTTTGATAGGTGGCGGTGGATGCTTTCCCTGCCTGATGGATAGAAATTATTTTTTCCTCAGGATATTTTTGATAAGTCTCCAATAAATCCTGAGCCTTTAGCCCGGTGGTGGTCACTTTATTGTTTTTATCCTTTAACAGTAGCCTCAGTTTATCCTTTTCCTCCCGACTCATTGTCATAGAATGGGGATAGGGCTCTCCGTTTAAAAAAATGGGGTATTCAACCACCTGTAAATTGAGCTCTTTTACCCTGGGAGGTTCCAATTGAAGGGCGGAATCACATATTACTTTCATTGTTTTATCTCTCCATTATAGTTTACCGGTACATCTATTTCCATATCCCCTGCGGGAAATTCACAGCAAGGATGAATATAGCCAAAAACTTTATCTGCTTCTCTTAAACCTGAGGGTGTTTCATTGGGAATCATTTTTCCCTTGATCAAACGGCTTCGGCACCAGCCGCAGCTACCCGAACGGCATAGGGAAGGGGGGCTTAGACCTGCCCTTTCCAGGGCAAGCAATATGGTTTCATCACTGCGGGCTTCAATCTCATGAATCTCAGTCCCCATGGTCACTTTTATTTTATTAAACTCCACTGGGTTATGGGAGATCAGGGCATTCTGAGCAAATTGCTCTTTGCGAATGTTTTTTAGGGGCAAACCCTTCAATTGCTCAACTAAAAACTCTTCCATCACCGGGGGGCCGCAGATAAAGGTACTACATTGTTTCAATTCTAGTGAGTGATCAATGTTCATTAATGCCGCTAAGATTAAGTCTTTGGTTATAAATCCTTTTTCCCCTTGCCAAGAGCTAGTTTGGTCTGAACAGACTGGAATATATACAAAGCGTTGGGGATACTGTTTTACCAATTCCTCAAAATAGCCTCTAAATATTAGCTCCTCGGGATTAATTGATCCATGAAAAAGAAATAATCTGCCGGTCTGTTTTTTTAGGAATTCGGCAATGAGAGATCTAAAGGGAGTGATGCCCGAACCACCTCCGATACATACTAAATGGGGGAGATCTCTCAAGGGCTGATAATAAAAATTCCCCTCTGGACCGGAACAATGAATTTTATTTCCTACCTTCCATTGTTTGTATACATATTGGCTGATAAAACCATCATCGCCTTTCTTGATGGTAATTTGGTATATCCCCCGGGCTAAACTTTCCTCGGGAGTGGAGGAAATAGAAAAAGGGCGGGTAAGAGTGCTGCCCTGAACATGAAACCTCACAGAGATATACTGGCCGCCTCTAAAATAGGCTGGTTTTTTTAAGGGATCTTCCATGGTTAAGCTATAGGTTTTGGTGTTGGCATCCTCATCTATCACCGACTGGATTATCATGGTTTGTGTTAAAGGATGCAGTTCCTTGGCCAGTCGATTGATATAACCCGGCGGCACTATGGTTCTGCTTGCCTTGCGGAAAATTTTATTACGTTTTTTTATATGTTTGATAAAGGAGAATATATCTGCAATATTGTTTTTAAGGATTACTTTCACAGCCTTCCCTCCAGATATTTCTTAGCTCGATGGGCGGCAGCACGGCCAGACATAATGGAACTGCCATAACCGTGGGCCCGGTAGGAAAACCCCCCGGCAAACTGTAGTCCCTTGATGTAGTTCTCTTTCTCCATGGATAGTGCCCTTGGTACAATACCGTCCCAGGGTTCGGGTTCATAGCCGTAAACCACCCCGTTAAAAGCTCCGGTATATCGGGCATAGGTTTGGGGAGATGCAATCTCGATCTCTTCAATATAGGGCCTTAAATTAGTTCCCGTGGCCTCTTCAAACTGAATGATTAAGCGCTCTGCCAGGCGTTGTTTGGTGTCGAAATAATCCTCCGCGGCGATGTTGTCCCAGGCCTCAGCCTGATAACCCGCGGTTATGGAGACGATGCAGGTTCCTGGAGGTGAGCAGTCAGGGTTGGCTGCGTTTTGGCAGATGGAGGCCTGCATAATCTGATGGGATTCCAGTGTGGAAATATTTTCATAAAGACGTTCTGTGTCCATATGGGGGGCGATAAAATAACTATACTCTTCTAAACCCAGTTCTTCCTTGGTCATATTAAGGCCGAGGTAAACCACCATCAGACTCATTCCCAGCTTCCGTCCATTGATGTTTTTAAGGGCCGCCTTGGGAACTTCTTTTTTAGGAAAAATCAGCCGAGTAAATACATTGCTGGGCGAGGTATTGCTTATCACCTGGGAGGTCTTAATTATTTCACCGGAGTTTAGCTTTACCCCGGTGACTGTGCCCTTGGCAACCTGTATCTCTGTAACCTCAGCGTTAAACCGGACAACTCCGCCCAATTGATAGATCTTATCTAAAAAGGCGCAGGCAAACTCATGGGAGCGCATCCGGGGAATTACCGCTCCCTTGGTTATATAAGAATCCAGCAGGGCCGCCCAAAGAGAAAAGGACATCCGCTCTGCAGGCACGCCCAGATAACACCAATAGGGATATAGGATGTCCTGCACTTCCTTGGGCAGATTCATAGCCTTGGCCACTTCTGTCTGAGTAGCTGCGCCGGTACGGACAAAATTACCCTGTTCCTTCAAAAATTCTTTGTAGTTCAGGTCATCCTGATGTTCATTGAGATACTGGAAGGCCTGTTGAACCTCCCGGCAGAGATTAAGGTAGTTTCTGGTTACTTCAGAACTTCCCGGTACGGCCTGTTCTATGGTCTCAACCACTCGGTCCAAGCCGAAGGGTATGGAAACATCGATCTTTTTATCGGTCAATATGACTCTATAGGCCTCAGGGATGGGTAAAAGATCTACTTTGAGTTTAGCATCATCCAACAGATAAGAAACCACACTGGGGGCGGATTCCACATTGCGTAGATCGGGCATCTCATGCAAAGAGGGTTCAAACTCAAAACGTCCCCGCACAAAGCTGGTGGCATATCCTCCAGGAAGATTATGTTGTTCCAATAGTAATACCTTATATCCAGCTCGAAGACCTTCAAAGGCTGCGCAAAGACCGCCTAGTCCGGAACCCATGACGATGATATCAAATTTATTTTGCATGATTTATTTTAGAATGACTATGGTTGGATAGCAAGAAGAAACTCTCCATTTTTCCTATGTAGAAATTTTTTTTGAGAAATGTTTTAAATTATAATGGAGTGAAATTGTAGGTGGAATTTGGT
>JAQICO010000244.1 GCA_027858495.1 Spirochaetaceae bacterium | reverse complement strand
GTAATAGCCATCTTTGTGGCCTTTCTTGTTTTTATCGTTACCATTCTACCGGGAGTCGGATTTTCAATTCTGGGGTTTTCAGTATTAAAAAAAAGATCTTCCTTTAAGAATTTAGGATTCTATATTAGGGGTATCGGATTTCTGGTAATGGGAGTCTACTGGCTGCTGCATATTTTTAGTTTGAAGGCACCCACCCCGCCTGGCGGTGCTCCCACCGTAGAGGATTGGGAGTATTTATTTAAGATGTTAAGACGATGGGCTGCTCTTCCTGGTTTAGCTTCCTTTTCAGGAGGGCTTGTACAGTTGATCGTTTCCATATTTATAAAGAAGCCTCAAAAAGAAATAGATTCGTAATATCTAAATTTAGATGAAGAAGACCATGTTTTACCCTGGGTGTTTCAAGTCTCAGATTCTTTTCATTTAATTGAAATCGGGCAGTATAAACTTAATATCTCTAGCGATGTATTGGTCGATTAGCTTATAAAAAAGTTCGGTTGGGTGTTCGTGATCATGGATCAGCATGATTTCGGAGGTTTTTTTATCTGGTAGACTCCACATGCCTTGCGGATCATTCCTGTCAATCAATGCCATAATGCCTTCTTCGGTTCCGCTTCCCAGCATGGCGTCAGCATTTCCCAGATTATATTCACATTGATCATAGGTTAGAGCCATATCCGGAGTATTCTGAAACCCCATATCTTTAAAAAATCCCTGTCGAATATTTTTGAATCGGGGCTGTCGGAATCCCTGATCTTTAAGAAACTGCTCAATGGCTTGCATCTTATCTATTTCTGTATAATTTTGCCAATCTTCTTCATAGGCCTGGCCGTTTTGATGCCCGCCCTTATCAAAGTAGGGGAACCGGAACAATTTCATTGGCCTGGAGATTTCTGCCATTCCATATATATCCTCAAGCAGCTCTTCGGTTTTAAGTACTTCCTCTTTAATCATCTCCAGGCTTAAATCGGAACAATGTGGGTGGCTATAGCTGTGATTTCCCAGGACAAAGCCCCTTTGTATAGCCTAGACCATCCAATCTTTTTTACCCTCCAAATTTTGTCCTGGGCAGAATAATATAGCAGGGATTCCTTTTTTTAATAGGTATTCCATCTTTCCTGGAAAATCCTTTGATGGAACATCGTCAATGGTTAAATAGGCGGTTTTTCTTTTCATAAATAGCATTTTCTCATGTGATCAATACTGGGTCAACTGTTATTGCTTTGATACATCACTTTCTCTTTACCCTGTGGACTTCCCTTCCGGAAGGTATATTCCACTCTTATGATACCCTGATCATCCAGCCGGTAGTTTTCTATTCCATTGGCAGCGTTTTTTTCAAATACCGTTGGAAGTAGGGCGATGACATACCAATCTCCGCTGAAGGCCTCCATATCTACATAATCCACCGTGGGATGGAAGGTGCTTTCCGGCGAGCTGTTGCAGGAAACCAGAAATATAACCAAGGCCAATGTGCTCCATATTTTCATAACTCACCTCTAATACAAAAATAATTAAATTCCTCTATAAATCAAGAAATACCTCAATAATACTAATAACATGTTTTCAATTACGGTCATAGTATCTTAACTTCAGATAAGACTTCTCATATTTCCTGGAAAAATCTATACTTAGGGTTATGAATGGACAACAAAGAGATAATATAAAAGCCGGTATAAAAGTGGCTATTGTTTTAAAGAAGGATCAGCGCAGCGGTAAATTGACCCAGGGTGTTGTAAAGGATTTATTAACCAATTCCTCTTTCCATCCCCATGGCATCAAGGTTCGCCTGGAGGATGGCCAGATTGGCAGGGTTCAGGAAGTTTTAGAAGATTAGAGCCATAAATCGCCCTCAGCCCGTTCCATGCCGATGGGGTGGAAATCCTGTTTTTGCAAATTCTGCAGAGGCAGGAACAGCGGGGAGGGTAATTGTTCCTCCTTCCAGGGAAACCATTGCCAGCCATGACATTTATGGGGTTCCAGGTTCTGCACCTTCCCGGAAAGGTAATCGGCCAGCATGATGATGGTGACATAGTGTTTTTCATCGTCAGGAAATATATCGTTGGTGACAGTGGCAAAGCGCAGATTGGAAATTTCTATGCCCGCTTCTTCCAGGGTTTCTCTTCTGGCACATCCTTCCCAATTTTCCCCCTGTTCCAAGTGACCGCCGGGAAAACTCCAGCTATCATCTCCATGGACGTTTTTTCTTTTTCCCAGAAGAACCTTTCCATTTTTTAAGACACAGACACCCAATCCAACCATGGGCCTGTTGTGGGGACTTCGCATTGATATTCTCCCGATTTGATAATTAATGAGCTTACTATATTTAAAAAGATTCCGAAAGTCTTCCCTTTGAGAACAATCTTTTATGATATAGACTTG
>JAQICO010000337.1 GCA_027858495.1 Spirochaetaceae bacterium | reverse complement strand
CTAAAAAAGTCTGTTTACATAAACGGCTTTCCGTTGAAGGACGATTTAAAAACTGTTTCCGGGCAGGTACCGAATAAAAAAGATCTGACACATCTATGATGGTTCCCTTGGCGCCTCTATGGGGCTCCAGATATCTAACTTTCCCCCCATCAATAAGTAGTCTGTTACAGTTGTCTTCATCGGAAGAATAACTGAGAATCTCCAAGCGGGAACAGCTGGAAATACTTGAGAGAGCCTCACCTCTGAAACCCAGGGTTTTCACTGTTTGCAAATCGCTGACTTTTCTTATTTTACTGGTAGCATGGGGAAGCCAGCATAGTTCCAGGTCTCTTCGGGTCATCCCGTTCCCGTTATCAACTAAACGGATTCGCGTAACACCCCCCTGTTCCAAATAAAGAGAAAGTTGATCTGCACCGGCATCGATAGAATTATCCATCAATTCTCTTACCACCGATGCAGGACGTTCAATTACTTCTCCGGCAGCGATTCTTCTGGCAACGGATTCTTCTAATACTACAATCTGCGGGGAAAGGGCCTTTTTATCTTCCATGAAATATATAATACGAAAAAACCTGTAGAATGTCTTCTAAATCCTGTTAAAAGCTGATTGTTAATTCCAATCCCATTTCAACTCCGGTTTGGAAAAGTTGTTCCTCTGTTCTATATCCCCATTTTATCCAACTGTCCAATATCCCCAGTTGGGTGAAGTGAAATAGACTGTGATGGCTAACACTCCATTGAACAATATCCTGGGTTTGGTCATCCCAAGGAGAGGTCAATTTATAGCTCAACTTCTCCTGGTTCTCCAGATAGAATTCATCGTTTATGATCCAATCCATAAAGGGAACTGTATAATAAGGTCTTCTATTGCTTTGCCATGCAAAGGAGATTTCAGCCTGATCACTAAAGGTTTCTGAATCAAATTCCCATTTGCATTGATTTTCCAGATCTAACAGTAGATTCTTTCTTCCGTTGAATATCCAATTTATGGTCCAATTCAGATTGTCTGCTTCTGGAATGGATTGGTTTAACGATGACATCTCCAAGTTTATTTTACTGATAAATTCATCGCTGGTATAAAAATTAAAAGTGGGATAGACCCCATAGGAACCAAAGAGATTAAGAGAATGATTTCCCCATTGAAAATTTAAATTTTGCTGGTAGGACTGTAATTGATCTGTATTTACTTGGTAGAGTCTGCTTAGGGCTATTTTTGCATTGTTAGGCAGAATAAGGTATTTCCAATCTGACTTGGCGGGACTTTGTAACTGTAAACCCAGTGTTGGGGTATATTTTCTAATATTCATAGAATTTTCAAAGTCTGAATTCAGGGTGTAATTTTCTTCAAATAGTTCAACCAGGGGGATCTCATAAAACAAGGGAAGCCCTTGGGATAGTTCTCCACCGTAGGATATCCATTGATCTTTAAAATGAGTAAATTGATCTTCTTCCTGTGTCCAAAGAGAATTACGAAGATAGAATATTTCAAAGGATTGAGCTAAATTATTTCCCCAGGTATAGGGGAGATGTAACTCACTGGAATAGACACTGTTTCTCATCCATTGGGGCTGATTGCCCGAATAAATATGGAAATCCAAAAGGGAACGGGGAGTAAAGCTCTTCAAGGGTATGGCAACATCCTGAAGATATCTTGATTCCGTGGATACAGGATCCTGGTAATTTGCCTCCAGACGAGACCAGGCCTCCAGCCAACGGTCCCAATAGTCCGAATCACTTTCTCCATCGGTCAGTGTATTTTTTATATGGAATTGGGCTTGCTGTCTTATGGTGAGATTTTGAGATTCCATGGTATTTAAATTGTAAAACCAATCCTGGCTTTCCCAGGTACTTTCTCGTTGGCTTCGATGCTCCAGGCCCCCCTGTAATGAAATATTATCCAGGGACCAAAGGATTTTTTTACTTTGGTCATAGGGCTGAACATCCCTTAGGTTACTATAATTAAATTTTTCCTGGTAACTTATTGGGAATTCCATATAGGGTACTTTTAAACTATGACCAGAGGAGATAGGTGCATCTAGAAGATCCATGGAATAGTCCAAGTTTAATCCAATGCGAACCAGAGTTATATTGGCTTCTGTGTTTATACTATGAGAGACATCATAGATTGTTTCATCGGAACTGTTTAAACGAAGAGAACTGCTGCCCGAAATTTCACTTTCTATTGTCCAGTTGGAGAATAAGGGGAAATCCGATGAGCTTTTCCATTCTATAGGACTCTGATAACTGAGCTGCCAAACTCCAGAATTTTCCACCTGGTACAATTGCTCTTCCAGATAAATCTCATCGATTTCCAAGGTTCCAGAAGCTATCCCTTCCCCCTGAATCTCCAGGCTGATAAAATCTTCTGCAGCTCTGTCCCATTCTACCAAAGTTATAGAGCCATTGGAATTTCCCAAGGTTTTATTTTGCAGATCCAGCTGTATCTTTTGCCAATCTGTATCTTCTGAAGTTAATGGCCTATATAATATTTCAGCATAACGACCATTGGCATCGTAAAATCGCAGAGTATATTCTCCTCCTGTTTGGTAGGTCCTCAGGTAAAAACTTAAATATCGGTAATCCAAACTGCTGCCTGGATATAGGGTTCCCATGGTTTTCCAATATTGATCAACACCTAGTGCCGTTGTTCCTCCAATAAGGTCTAAACCCCATTTAATCTGGGCAACGCTCTGGGATTCTCCATTGGAATGAAAATTAGACATCACTTCAGGATAGGCAATGGCAAGGCTGTCATCTAAACTTTGAGAAATCACAATCGATCCATCGATGGGTTGATTCAGGCTGTTATAAACCTGCCCGTGGAATTCTCCTTGATCCAGGTATAATTCACCGACAATAAGCGTTCCACTGGAACTGTCTATTGCAGAAGTATCTTCAATCAAAAGGGTAAGGGAAGAGCAGCTTTGAAGGCGTTGACGTTCCAGAGGCGTCAGTTCCAGGGAGATTTTATGCCAGTCTCCATCCCTCCAATTTGCATCAAGGTCATCTAAATCTTTACTTATATAAAGATCTGAATCTGGAGTGGATATAAAATCCTCTGAGGAATAATTGTCCGTTTCACCGGTTTCTCCAAGCAGTAGAGTAATAGAACCATCCCCACTGCCATCGAGGAGTTTTACATAGAATTCTAAATTTTGCAGATCAGAAAAATCTGGAGCAGTTCCGTATTGATCGAAAAACATATAACTTCCCCCGGTCCATTGACCCGACGAAAGATCGAAGGGAAATAACATTACCGGCGTAGATATAGGATCACTGGATAGAGGAAGGGCGGCAGAAGGTCCGTATTCATCGGTTTCCAAGGGACTGCTGAATAGATAGTTTTCTACATTACCCTGGCTATTTTCATAATCCAATTTTTCCAAGGGAGTGTAGGAGGTCGAATAAAGGTTGATTTCATCATAAAAGGAATAACTCTCAAGGAGTTTTGAAGGGTAGATAGGCCAATAGGTTTTTTGATTTTCCATACCCTTTAGCAGTTTCAGTCCATCACTGTCCGGATCAATAAAAGTGGATTGTAAGGAGAGTCTCGACTGCAAATTGTCACCTGTATACTCATGATAGCCCGATAGACTTATTTGACTTTGTTGTTCTAAAACCGTTGAACCAGGTAATTTCCAACGCCCGTTCAGGGCTATCTCAAGGCTGTTTTTATCGGAGAACTCAAAGCGATTTCCCTGGTATCCGAGAATCTCTGCTCCGCTGTAATCCGAATTTTCCAACTGATAATCCACAACTATTCGGTCTGTGGGATAGATAAAACGATTAAAAGTCAACGTTTTATCCTGGTTCAATACATAGGCTTGGGTTTCATTACCGTTGATGGTGATATCCAGTGAACCTTCAACCACATTGGAGGGCAATAAATAATTCCCCTTGCCGCCAAGATTAAACACACGGATTTCCCAGGTTTGGGAATCCCTGTTTCCAAGAGGTCCATAGAGATCTGGCATGATGTCTATAAAGGGGTAACGGCTTTCCAAGGAACGTATATCCTCTTCTGCACTGAATATTTGAATGTAATTATCCGAAAGGCTAAGTTGCAGTTGTTTGGAAGATAGTTCTCCGTGGCTAAGGTCAATCAATTCTGCCGATCTTCTCCATTGTTCCTCACTGAAGGAAATATTTTTAGAATAATGGTTATAAAATTCCAAGGGCGAAAATACCCCGGGTTTTTTAAGAATATAACAATCATTTCCATTGTTCAGACTGATCATACTGGTGTCTTCGATGGTCCCGTTGGATTGGTCAAAGGGATCGGCGGAAACCCAGCTGAAGGGCAGGGCGGTCTCAATATCTACAATGCCGCTATCATTTACATTGTCTGGCAAAATATCTTCAGCTAAATCATTATCGCCTAAATCAAGCCCCCCTTTTGTATAATATATTGCGATGGTTGAATCGGGGGGCGTGGGGAATTGGAGAGTCCCCTGC
>JAQICO010000379.1 GCA_027858495.1 Spirochaetaceae bacterium | reverse complement strand
GTCCTTTGGAGCCTATTCAAATCTAGGTCAACTGGCAAGCCTTTCAGGGGAATTACCCAAGGCAGAACGACTGATGAAGCGGGCCATAAGCCTCAATCCCGAATACCACCAAGGCTATTATTATTTAGGAATTATTCTTTTTGAACAAAAGAAATATGACGAAGCCAGGGAATACTGGAATCGACTTGAAAAAATGGTGGGAGATTATAAAAAGCTGAAAGGTTATATGAGTAAACTTGCTCCAGGTAAAGAGGTAGGTAAAGAGGAATAAAATAATATGCTATACTAAGGAATTGGGCTAAGATGTAGGATTATGTATAACATTGCCCACAGGATAGGGAGATATAAATGAAAAAGATTTTTTTATTGTTTTTTGTTTCTGCACTTTTTGCTGGTTGCGCCACAGAGATATCCTTGGAAGATGCCATTGAAGAAATTGCCTGGGACATTTCCGCAAGCCTAGAAGAGGATTCTGAAAAAACCATTGTGGTTTCCTACTTTATTGAGGATGGTCAAATCTCTACTCTCAGCGACCATATCAATAATGGCCTGACATCAAAGCTGGTAGAAATGCTGACCTGGAATGAACTTCCCCATAAAGTGGTGAGCCGCCAAGCCCTGAATCAACTTATGGAAGAGATGGAATTCCAAATGTCAGCATTGACAGATGAATCCTCCCAGAAAGAGTTGGGAAAACAGCTTGGAGCCGATTTAATGGTCACCGGCCATATTACCCAATTGGAAGATGAAGATCTATATAGGCTTAATGTTCAGTTGATAGAGATTGAAACAGCCGTTGTCCGTGGAGGATACATCTATGATATCTGGAGTGATTAATAATAATGGGCGCTGAACCATCTTATCAGCGCCCTTATTCGTCGCAATACTAATTGATAGGGCAATGTGCAACAAAACACCCATTGCCCCTAATGAACCTATTACCTAATAGGAAAAAACAATTCCACGGGCATTCCCTTTATATTATGCCTTTCCAACCATTGATGGTTTCCCTTTTTATATTCGGAAGATTCAAACCAATCGCTTAATATGGCCCAGGCTTTGGGAATCTCTTCTCCGGTTTTCAAAACAAAGGACGCCGTGGAATATTTACCTCCAGGATAATTTATTATTTCATCCTTTGCCGCCGCCTTAAAATCCTCCGGCAAGGTCAATCGGAATTCATAGCCGTATTGCTGGTTCCCCGCCGTGGGATCTGGATTGTTAAATCCATAAATTTCGGAGTTTTCCTCCAGGGGAAAATTCTTTTCTTTTACCCATTGTTCCAGTTTTTGCCAGGCTTGGCTTTCCGGTTCAACGCCAAAGGCCTGAAAGGCCATCTGTGTTGCCTGGGGAAGTTCTTTAATTTCTACATTCATAATCTGCTCCTTCTATAGTTATCCTGTAATCCAAGTAGACTTTAATAGATATTTTAAAGCCTACTCCCTTGTATCGATACATTCTGATGCTATAATACTTCCTAATACTGACATCTTTTGTCAGTATTAGGAAAAAAATGAAGGCAGAACGATTAATTTCTATGGTATTACTCTTAGAGAGGCATAATAAGTTGACCGCCTCTGAATTATCCATTGAATTAGGGGTTACTCAACGTACCATTTATAGAGATATCGAAGCCCTGTGTCTGGCGGGAATACCCATTTTTTCAGAAACCGGACCTAAAGGGGGTTACGGACTGATGGAGGGATATTCTTCGGCTCTTGACCAGCTGCAGTCCCGGGAATTGAAGGCTCTGGTGACCCTGGGTGCAGCACAATTCCCCAAGGATTCAGAATTACAAAAACGTTATCAAGGAGCCATGGAGAAACTGAACAGTGCACTGGCTCGGAATAATCAAAAAATGGATAGCAGGGAAAAAGTTATCATCGATAATCTGCAGTCCCGAGAATATCAAGGGATTTTTGATCAATTATACAGGGCCTGTAATGAGAACCGCTGGATAAATCTATTAGTTGAATATGAAGTACCTATTTTCCGAATTAAGCTTATAAAAGTGAAGCCCCTGGGATTGATTTCCCATTTGCAGCGATGGTATCTCATCTACCAATTGGATTTGGGAATACGCCGCATGGAGCTTTCAAGTATCCATAAAGTAGAAATTCAGCGGGAGACCTTTGATCCACAAACCTTTGATATTCATGACTATTGGCAGGAAGAAAAAAACTGGATAAATGAAGAGAATAAACGTTTCAAAGTAAGGTTTATCATTCCTGAAATGATGCAACGGGATATCCGCCATAGAATTTATAATGGGAAAATACCCCAGGCCGCCTTTCCAAAGGACTGGAAGAATCAACCCTTCGTGGAAGTTCAGATGAATTTTTCCAGTCTGGAAGAGGCCCGATACAGACTGCTTCCCTTTGGTGCAGCCATAGAGGTCACCTATCCTAAAAGCCTTATTCAAAGTATGCGGGCCCTATTGGAGGGAGGGCTTAGGTTATATCAGGCAAATAGGGATAATGAATTAACCACTTAAGGTTCAATTCCCCTCTCTTCTCTCCATTCCCCTAAGCATTTACGTCATTTCTTCAGCAGCTCAATTCCCTTTCTGCGTTACCGGGATTACGTAGCAAAATATCTGCGCTATCCCATATAAGAAGGCTACGCTAAGAGTGATATTTGTTAGGCGATATATTGTGGTTGGCTCTAAACCAATTAGCTAAAATACAAAGAGGTATTTTGAGTAACATTTTTTCTAAGCTTTTTCTGTGATAATCTCTATTTGATTTAATATTTCTTTTGCCATTTTATAAAAATCAATTGCATGTTCTGATGACAAAGATCCATCGGGCAATAACCCAAGATCAGATGGATATCTTGTATCTATATATGTATCATTTATTTCTTCAAGTAATTCCATATTAAAATCTAATTTAATATAATTT
>JAQICO010000403.1 GCA_027858495.1 Spirochaetaceae bacterium | reverse complement strand
GTATCTCTGGTTTGTCTAAATGATCCCTGAAGAGTTTTTCCTTGTGATATAACGTGTTTATTGGGACTTGAAATAATTTTTCGATGTTTCCTTCCTGATGCATATAAGAGCTCGGCCCCTCTTTAATTATTCCATCTTTATGAAAAAGTAAAGTTCTGTTACTATATTTTTTACTCAACTCAAGTTGATGAACAGATATAAACAGTGCAATTTTATTTATCTCTGCATGATTTTTTAAATATTCCAATGCTTTTTCTTTTTGGTACTCTTCCATTGCAAAAATTGGTTCATCTAAAAAAAGAAGAGGAGATCCGTAAAGTAATGCAAAGATTATTAATGCTCTTTGCATTTCACCTTTACTAAGTTTATGTAAATGTCTATTTAATAGGTTTTCCATTTCCAATGCGACTATTAATTCTCTTCTTAAATCCCCAGCACCTGATTTTATATTTCCATTTTCTTGGACCTGTTCAAATAATGTCGCCAAAGTTTCTTGGCTTTCGAATTCCATGTTTTGATAAACAATCGATGCTAACAGATTTTTTTGGTTCTCATCCTGAAGTTCATTACTATCCTTGCCTAAAAGGGTAATCCTTCCCGATTGAGGTAGAAGCCTCCCTGCTGAAAGAGCCATCATGGTACTTTTACCGGTGCCGTTCTGACCGATAAGAGAATATACATCCTGTTCAAGTTCAAAGGATTGATTTTCAAATAACTTTGTATTGTCATCCCAGGAAAAACTTACGTCTTTCCATTGAAGTACGGCCATGGTTTACTTCCTTTTCTTTCATTTTTTTATATATTCCGGTATAGATATCATGGGAGGGCGTTCAAATTCAACTATTTCACTTTCTATTAATTCAAATTCATTATCTCTAGCTTGAAATTGTCTTAAAATTTTATGAAATTCCGGCATTTGAGTGGTCATTCCATAATGTTCTAACCTATTAAAGAAGGTTTGTAATATACCAAAGGACATTTTTCCCAGCGAACGGGTTTCTTGGTTTCTGTGTACTCTCTGGTCAAGATCTGTCTGGGCAAAAGCGTCGAGTCCAAGTTTCATGTAAACATCAATTAAATGAGAAGTTTCTACTCCATAACCAATTGGGAAGGATATTGCCTCAAATATGTCTCGCCTAACCGCATACTCTCCCGACAGGGGTTGGATTATTGCTGAAAGTTCTGGAAAGAAAATTGAAAACAATGGTCTGGTCAAGATTTCCGTTACCCGTCCTCCCCCGGAGGGTCGGATACCCGTGGAGGAGGCTAAGGGACGATCGTAAAACGCCTTAACGTATTGTACTTCATTTCTATAGATAAGAGGACCTACCAATCCATAAACGAATCGGGGATGTATATTTTTAATGTCAGCATCTACATAGACTATAATATCACCTTTGAGCTGATAAATGGCTTTCCAAAGGTTTTCTCCCTTGCCCCTGCGGTCTTCAAGATTTGGAAGAATCTCCGACGCTAAATAGGTGTCAGCCCCAAAATTCGCTGCTATTTTGATGGTTTCATCATGAGAGCCGGAATCAATTACAACTCTTTCATCTACCAGGGGATAGCGGTTCATTAACTCTGACTTGAAGATCACAACTTCTTTACCAATGGTTTTTGCTTCATTTAATGTTGGGATACAAAGAGAAATTGTAAGATTCCTCTTTTCCTTTTCCTCCACCATTTTTTTTATGTCGGAAAAATCTGAGTGATGGTATGTATTGTTTTTTAACCAATTATCAATCTTCTTCATCTTCGAACCCCCGGTCCAAGGAAATCAGTAAACCTAAAAGCTGTGCCATTCCCTTATCCAGCAAGGATAAATCAATTTGTTCGTTCTCCTCTCCTAGATTCTCGCCATGGGTTAACCCGATGGTAATAGCAGGGATGCCCTTGGCAATAAAGGCAGATAGCTCCGATGTACTCGGTGATAATCTAGTCTTTATATTCATCATAGAGTGTATATCCCTGGCTACCCTATTTAAAGGATGAGAAAAAAGTGTTCCGCCTGGTTTCCGTCGAGCGTGTTTTTTAAATTCTACATTGGCTCCGGTTAATGAGCTCATCTCCATGGCTAAATTATCAATTTCCTGTGTAAGCTTATCTACCACTTCGTTGGATTCACTTCTAATTTCAAAGCGTAGGGCTACCTTGGTCGGGATGGTGTTGTAACTGGTACCGCCACGGATAGAACCGAGTACGATGGATGTTTTTGGTTTTCTAGGAAGGGGAATCTCAAGTATTTTAGAGATCATTTCATTCATATTAACCAAGGCCCCTTCGGAGCTAAATTTTGTCCAGTCATATTCCTCGGGGATTTGATAAACCAATTCTCCACGTAACATCCCTATGGAAGAATAACTTAAACGACCGAGTTTTACTCCTTCAAGACAAATGCCGGAACTAATATTCCCTTTAAAATTATTCAAAAAAAATCTAATCCCTTCTATGTCTCCCATGCCTAAACTGCGCGCACTTCCCATTAGAATTAAATTGGAGTCTAACTCAAGATTAAAATGTTTTAAAAGATAGGGAAGTGTAGCCATGGCCGCAAGACCTAGTCCATTATCTCCTACTCCAGGGCCTATTATATGGTCTGTATTTACCGAAACATTATGATCAACCGTGCTATCGTAATGGGTATCCAAGTGTGCTACCACAAGTATATTATTTTCACTATTTTTACCAGGTATTATACCCAAGGCATTGCCCATTTCATCTACGGATCCATTTAATATTTCATAACCAGCATAACGTTTAACCAATGCGGTGGCTCTCTCGAATTCTTTAAAAGTTGGAGCTGGGATCTCATTTAATAGGATCAAGTTTGATAAAAGGGTTTCTCTAATTTCATTATATCCCTCTTTATCCTTAAGGAAATGTGATATAAACTCATTGACAAATTGCTTCATAATACTTCCTTTGGATCTATTTTATCTTCTTTATATTTCTTGTATAAGTCTTCCCATACTCTTTGGTTTTTCTCCAATAAATTTACCAGTTTGGGGTCAAATGCCTTTTCCTTTTGACTCAATATAAATTCTAAACTGTCTTCATGATTCCAGTTAATTTTATATGATCGCTTCGATCTTAAGGTATCAAAGACATCACAAATAGCTGTAATACGGCCGCTGATAGGTATATTCTTTCCATCTAGGTTCTGTGGATACCCTTTACCGTCCCAATGTTCATGGTGGGTTAAGGCAATTTCAGCCGCCATTTCTAAACTAGGTTTATCCTTTAATATTTTCCAACCCTGAATGGTATGATTTTTCATCAATTGGAATTCCTCTGTGGTTAGTTCTCTTGGTAAATAGAGAATACTCTCCGGTATACCAACCTTACCTATATCATGCATGGGGGAAAAAATTTCGATATCTCTGATAAAATCATCGGATAATTTTGCCCATTGGGCCATTAGAGATGCTAATTTACCTACCCTATAAAGATGTTCTCCCGTTTCCAGGCAATGGGTTTCAGCCAACTCGGTTAACGCACTGTAACAACTTACGCGTATTTGATATTCCTTTTCCAATAATTCTTTTTGATAATCCAGTATCCTTTGACCTACTTTAATCCTTGCTTCAAGTTCTGCGATATCAAAGGGTTTTGTAAGATAATCATCGGCGCCTTGCGATAGCCCTATGATTTTATCTTCTCTACTGTCTCGGGTTGTACAAAGGATTACATAACTGGAGCGGTGATTATCTTTTTGATTTTTTTTTATAAGGCGACACAATTCAGGTCCGGTTTTACCGGGCATTTCCCAATCTAAAATTATCAGTGGTGGATATTGTCCTGTTTCTATAAGTGATTCAACTTCACTCCCATCTTTTAAAACTAAAGGATCAAGTCCTAAGCCTACAAGATTTTTTTCCATTACGGAACGTATTGATCTGTTGTCATCTGCAAAGAGAATATTTTTCATCTAAAAATATTTTAGATAATCTAAGATCATAGTTCAAGCAAAAAGCTTTTTTATTATTAATATAATAAAGGAATAGCACTACCTGAATTGCTTTTATTATTCTATAATAAATCATTAATAAGGAGTATTCCCGTGCTGGTGGAAACCAATGAATTATATCTGAGAAGAAAAATAGAAAATTATTATCTACCCAGTCAATTGATTCAGGCAATAATTGATAGTGGAGAAATCCCCGATACAAGTACTGAAAGTCAGGTGGGGATCGGTTTTTTAGATATAGCTGATTATACCTATCTTTCAAAGTTTTTAAGTC
>JAQICO010000006.1 GCA_027858495.1 Spirochaetaceae bacterium | reverse complement strand
GAAAATATACCTCTGCCCCTTGACACCATCCCCCCGGCCCAAAGAATATGTTTGAAAAATACCAACTATCCCTTTATATTATGTAAAATATTGGAGATCCCCGGGAGGCCGATGTGGCTGCGAAAAAAAAGACGGGCAATGCCCTGGTCATTGTGGAAAGTCCTGCCAAGGCTAAAACCATTAAAAAAATTCTAGGGCCTGGTTTCGAGGTTAAGGCCTCGGTTGGCCATGTAAGAGACCTGGAAAGTAAGGGTTGGGGGAAAGCCGCCCTGGGAATTGATCTGGAAAATAATTATCAGCCTAAATATAAGATAATCAAAGGTAAAGAAAAGACCGTCAAGGAATTAAAGGATGCCGCAGCCAAGGCTACAGAAGTCTATTTGGCACCGGACCCCGACCGTGAGGGTGAGGCTATTGCCTGGCATTTAAAAGAAATAATTGGTCTGGACGATGAAAAGGCCAAACGGATTACCTATCAAGCCATTACCAAGAAGGCCGTATTAGAGGCCATCGATAATCCAAGAACCATCAATATGGATTTAGTCCATGCTCAGCAGGGGCGAAGAGTATTAGATCGTTTAGTTGGTTTTTCCCTGTCACCCTTCCTATGGAAAAAGGTGGCTAAAAGCCTCAGTGCAGGGCGTGTTCAGTCTGTGGCAGTGCGAATAGTGGTGGAGCGGGAACGTGAAATCGTGGCTTTTGTTCCCGAAGAATACTGGAAAATCATGGCCTTTCTGCATCCTGAGTCCGATAAAAAAAGCCTTTTTAAGGCTCAATTGGTTCGCTGGAAGGGTGAAAAGTTCGGATTGGGTGGTAAATTCGCCGGAACCGAAGACAGCGCCAGGGAAGTGGAAACACTGTTAAATCAGGCAGACTTCAACATAGACTCCATTAAACGAAGAAAAGCCAAGGGAAAGGGGATGACCCCCTTTATCACCAGTACTCTTCAGCAGGCAGCCAGTACTCAGTTGAGTTTTGGCACCAGTAAAACAATGAGTGTGGCGCAAAAACTATACGAAGGTATAGAACTGGCCGATGGAGAACATGTAGGGCTTATCACCTATATGAGAACCGACTCCACCCGAGTTGCTCCCGAAGCCATCGATGAAGTAAGACAATATATCTCCGATAACTTTGATAAGGTCTACCTGCCGGAAAAGGCAAAAGTTTACGGTAGTTCTAATAAAAATGCCCAGGATGCCCATGAGGCTATCCGGCCCTCCTATGTGGCCCATACGCCGGAATCTGTAGCCCAGTTCCTCACCCGGGAACAGCAGCGTCTCTATGAATTGATTTGGCGTCGATTTGTAGCCAGCCAGATGAATCCTCCGGAATACGAAACCACCACCATACATATTAAAGCGGCGGAAGGAGAATTGGAAGCCAAGGGCCGGGTAACCCTATTTGACGGATAAACCATATTGATGCCAGAGCCGCCCAAAAATGAGAAAAAGGAAGGGTCCACCGAGATACAGGATCTGCCTAAACTTGAGGAATCCGATAAACTTGCCATGGATCATTTAGATACCACCCAGCATTTTACTACTCCTCCTTCCCGCTACAGCGAGGCATCCTTGGTCCGTGCCCTGGAAAAAGAGGGTATTGGACGTCCGTCTACCTATGCTCCTATCATACGGACCATCCGTGAAAGGGGTTATGTCCGATTGGAAAATAGAGCCTTCCATGCCACAGAGTTGGGTATGGCGGTGAACGATATACTGGTGAGAAATTTTGATCAGGTGATGGAGTACAAATTCACCGCAGACATGGAGGCCAACCTGGATAAGGTGGAACATGGCCAAGTGGATTGGGTCACCTTGGTGGATGATTTTTACAAGCCCTTTTCTCTAAGGGTGGAAGAGGCAACCAAGCTTGCCGAGCCCCTAAAAAATAAACCCTGGACGGGAGAGGAAAAATGTCCCCTCTGCCAATCCGATCTGGTGATGCGTTATTCCAAGAACGGTGCCTTTTTGGGTTGTTCCACCTATCCGGACTGTAAGGGGCTGCTGTCCATGCCCGGTGAGGACGATGAGAGTGACGGCCCCAAGGGGGATCCGGTGGATTGTCCCAGCTGTGGTAAACTCATGATGCTGAAAACCTCCCGCTACGGCAAGGAATTTCTGGCCTGTACCGGTTATCCTGAATGCAAGACCACCCTTTCGGTGGACAAGGAAGGCAAACCCATTGCCCTACCGGAGATCAGTAGAGACTGCGATAAATGTGGTAAACCCATGGAAGTTAAAGTAGGCCGACGTGGTCCCTTCCTGGCCTGCAGCGACTATCCCCAGTGTAAATACACCCTGCCCATCGATAAAGAGGGACAAGTGGTGGTACTGCCGATGATCGAGGGGGAAGTCTGCGAAAAGTGTGGTTCTGAAATGATTGTCAAAACCGGACGGCGTGGACCCTTTTTAGCTTGTTCTGCCTATCCAAAGTGTAAAAATGCCAAACCTCTTCCCGGCGAGAAAGACGATAAGGCTGAGAAGGACGAAAAAGAAGAGAAGGCTCCCAAGGCTGAGAAAGATAAAAAGGCTGAGAAGGTCGATAAGGCTGAGAAAGGCGACAAGGCATCCAAGGCGAAGAAAGTCACCACAGCTAAGAAAGACCCTAAGGACGATAAGTAGGATTAAGGCCGGTCTCTATCCTTTAATTCTCCGAAATATCCTTCATAGAGCCTTTCGTAACGGCCGTCAGACATTATGGCGGTCAAGGCTCGGTTATATCGCTCAATAATGGAGGGGTCCAGCATTTTGGAAAACCCAGTACAAATATTAAGGCTTATTATAGGTTCTCCCGCGGATTTTATATCCCAACCGCGGAGGTTCTTATAATAAAGGGCAATTCGTTCCACTTCTGGAACTGCATCCAGTAAGCCCTTATTTAAATCTTCCATGGCTGCTGTGGTGGTGGGGTATTCCAGTAAATTAATCTCGTGGTCACCACGTAGCTGCTGGTAAATATGCCCTCGGGTCTGCACGCCTACTTTCTTCCCATG
>JAQICO010000277.1 GCA_027858495.1 Spirochaetaceae bacterium | reverse complement strand
GAGAATATGTCAACACCTTCAATACTAAGGACCTGAATCGATTGGATCTCATTTCCAATATGTTGGGTAAAGAGTTGAAGGAACTGGACCGTTCTCTCTGGAATAACAAAGAAGAAGTTCTAGGCCCTCCAATGGTTTCTCTGGAGGGAATTTATAAGACTGAATATATAGATGAATTCGATTTGAAGATCCGTAAAGGTGAGGTTCTGGGATTGGCTGGATTGCTGGGTTCCGGTCGTACGGAAATTGCCAATATACTTTATGGAATAGAAAAACCCGATGGTGGGACCATGACCATTCGCGGTAAAAAGATGAAAATTAACAATCCGAGAGATGCTATTTTTCAAGGAATGGGATAGTGTCCCGAAGATCGTAAAGAAGCGGGGATTATTTCCGAATTAAGTGTTCGTGAAAATATTATTCTGGCGCTACAGGCAAAACGGGGGTTATTCCATTATCTCAATAAGAAGCAACGGAATGAAATCGCCAACAAGTATGTGAAGCTCCTCAATATAAAAACCCCTGATGTGGATAGAAGCATCAAATCCCTAAGCGGTGGAAATCAGCAGAAATGCATTATCGCACGGTGGCTTGCGGCTAATCCTGAATTATTAATTCTGGATGAACCTACCCGGGGGATCGATATTGGGGCAAAAATAGAAATACAGAAGGAGATTCTGGATTTAAAGAATAAAGGGTTGTCCATTTTGTTTATTTCTTCCGAGCTGGAGGAAGTTATTCGGGTTTCAAACCGGGTTGTGGTTCTTCGGGATAGACAGAAAATCTACGAGCTTACCGGTGAGGATATCAATGAGCAGAGCATCATGCGCACTATCGCTGAAAATTAATAACAATAAGGATATATAGAAATGGGAAAAAACCTGATAGCTATAGAAGATCCCCTTACCAAACGTTTGATTTGGGCTTTATTGGGATTATGTGGAATTTTTATACTGAATCTGATTATTTCACCGGAATTCTTTGAAGTCTCCCTGCAAGACGGAAGTCGGCTTCATGGAAATTTGATCAGTATTTTAAATAATGGAGCCCGGGTCTGCATCCTGGCTGTGGGTATGACTCTGGTTTATGCCACTGGAGGAATCGACTTATCCGTAGGATCGGTAATGGCAGTTTCCGGTGCTATGGCTGCTCTTATCATCCGGCCTGGTTATCTGGAAGGGCTTCCTGTTATGGATCCACAACCACCTATGATATACATCATTTTTTTACCTTTGGTAATATCTATGCTGCTTGGGTTAGTGAACGGCATCATGGTGGCGGTGGTACGGGTACAGCCCATTATCGCCACATTGATTATGATGTACACCGCCCGGGGATTAGCAGCGCTGATGGTTAAAGGGCAGACCCCCACCTATTACGGAGTGGCTTTTACAAAAATTGGAACCGGATATTTTGCCGGTCTTCCCATACCTGTGTGGATAGCTTTTTTCATCTTTATTCTCACCCTGCTGGTGACGAAACGCTCAGCAATTGGAATATTCATCGAAGCCATTGGAGAAAATAAAACTGCCAGCCGTTATGTGGGAATACGAACGGTATCCATGGTTATCGGCACTTATGTCTTCAGCTCTTTTTGTGCGGGGGTTGCCGGGCTGGTTCATGTCTCGGGTGAATCCAATGCAAATCCCTACAGTACTGGTTTTATGATAGAACTTGATGCTATTGCTGCGGTTATCATTGGCGGTTCAATTAACGGTGGACGTTTTACTCTGACAGGTTCGTTAATCGGTGCTTTAATCATTCAGAGTCTCACTACAACTATATATTTCCAACGCTGGCCCTATGAATACTCACTGGTATTTAAAGCCATAATGATTATTCTTGTTGCCCTGATTCAATCGGAGGCATTAAGAAAGAAAGTGATGTCTTTGGTAAAACGAAGGAAAACTGTATCTGGGGGAAAGCATGCTTAAAAACTCTTTGGAACGCTTAAAAAATATAAAAATTTCGGTAAACCAGATTCCCATTGTGGTAACCATAATGATCTTTATGCTGATATCCATTGCTGCATCGGCCATTTTTCCGGGATTTTTCAGCCTCTACAATTTTGTAAATATTTTTAAAGCAGTAGCTTATATCGGTATTATCGCCGTGGGAATGACCTTTGTTATTATCTCCGGGGGTATTGATCTTTCTGTGGGTTCTGTGGTGGCTTTCACATCCATTTTTATCGCTAAAATGGTAAATGAATTTATGATGCCTTCCTGGATTGCCATGCTGATCTGCCTGGCTATCGGGATAACCATGGGATTTATCGTAGGCTGTCTTATAACCTATTTTGAATGACCCCCTTTTCTGGTTACACTGGTAATGATGTTTCTTATGCGTGGTCTGGCCTATATGGTTCACCAAGGAACCCTGAGTATTCAGGCTGATCCCTTTATCTCTTTTATGAAGCGTACTGGATTGAAATTCGGTCCGGCCAATCTTAGTTTATATGTCTTGGTCTTTTTTATTGTACTTGTCCTGGGATCTCTCCTATCCAGGTATACAAAATTCGGTAGAACCGTCTATGCCATTGGTGGTAATGAAAGCTCCGCCGTTATGATGGGACTGCCAGTGACCAAATCCAAGGTACTGATCTATACCATGAGTGGTTTCCTTAGTGCTCTGGGCGGTATCGTATTCACCATTCATCTGGCTTCGGGTAAACCTCATAATGCTCTGGGCTTAGAATTGGATGTAATAGCCTCGGTGGTTATCGGTGGGACTCTGCTTTCCGGTGGATCGGGCTATGTGATGGGCAGCTTCTTCGGTGTATTGATCTACGGATTAATCTTTAAGCTCCCATCCTATATTTCGTCCTTCCGGGAATGGTGGGCACAAATTTTGGTGGGATTACTTGTATTGGGTTTTATTCTGATACAGACCTATATTACCAATAATTCCAGTAGAATCGCTAAAAAGCGAAAGAATAAATTATGACATACCATAATATAAGGTCAAGCTTAAGGGTTCATTATCTGGCCGTTTGGTTCTATGTTCATGGCAATGCATTATCTCAAAGATGTAACAGCATTTTTGCTCAGGCTTTCTTGTATGTTTTAACAGAAATATCTTGTTCTCAGCAAAATACTGAAACAGGTTAGAATTTTGCCATAATAAAAGTTTGACC
>JAQICO010000018.1 GCA_027858495.1 Spirochaetaceae bacterium | reverse complement strand
GAGCATTATTCTCACACTATTTATTACCCTTGCGATTGTATATATAGTACAACAACCTATAGAACATATGGATGATGAATTAGAAATTATGAAGGAACTAGAAAGTAGCCTTCTGAATTTCCAAGCAACTTTAAACGCCTTCAATTCAGTATCTTTTAGAGGACATATCAGCCAATGGGAACTGGATCGTAAACTGTTGGAAGAATCCTTTGATAAACTTAATGATATTACCTATTTGGTCAATATCAACGATGATGTTGCAGAAGCGGTTGAAAACACCATAAAACTACAAAATCTCTTAAAGCTACGCATGGATAAGATTGAAGAATCATTGCCTGTAATGTATGAAATGGGCAATAAGGTATATGGACCTAGTATACCCTTTACAATTCTGAATATATACTACGATGTGGTCACTTCTAGCGATAATGAAGATTATGTTCTTCTCTTTCAACAAGCAAGAAAGTTCACTGGGAACTTAGCCATTTTAAACCAGGGAATAATCTCTACACTGGTTTCGGTGGCCAACCACCAGAAGAAGATATCAGAACTGACACTGCTTATAAAAAGGAATACACGGTTGATTGCACTGTCCGTTTTCCTTTTCGGAATTGCTATCAGTTTGATCATTTCCCGTTTATTATCCAAGGATATAGTACGAAATATTCAGTATTTTTGTGAGAGCACCAATCAGTTGGCCCGGGGAGATCTCACCCAGGAGATTTCTGTAAACAGCAAGGGAGAATTTTCCACGCTTGCCCAGGATATGATGCTGCTTCAGCATCAATTCGGAGGCTCTCTTGAAAAAATTCAGAATGTTGCCCTGCGTAATGAGGCCATGAAGCAGGAGCTGCTGGCCATGGCGGAAGAAACAAGCCGCACATCGGAGCAAATACAGCATAATTCGAAGTCTATAGAAGATCAAATGAATGGACTTACCGGCGATTTAGATCATACCAATTCTGCTACAGAAATAATCCGTAATCGTGTGGACCGTTTGAACGAGAGTGTTTTAAGCCAAATAGCCCTGGTAGAACAATCCGCAGCAGCGGTTCAGCATATGATAAACTCCATCGAGGGCGTTTCTCAAAAAACCACCGAAAGTCGTGAAGCCGCCGATGGTCTGGTAAAGACCTCTCAAGAGGGTGGAGACAAATTAAAGGCCACCCTGGATACTATTTCTCAAGTGGGAGATCACATTGGGGAAATAAAAAAGATGGTCACCATGATTAACAGCATTGCCGCCCAGACCAATTTGTTGGCCATGAATGCCGCCATAGAATCGGCCCATGCCGGTGATGCGGGACGAGGTTTCAGTGTGGTTGCCGACGAAATACGTAAACTGGCCGAGGCTGCCGGTGGTAATTCCAAGGAAATAGGAGATTCTCTAAAACGTATCACCAAGGCCATTGTAGAGGCAGAACAATCCGGCCGAGTAACCATGGACTCCTTCCATGTGATTGAGGGATTTGTTGAAAGAGTATCCGCTGCCTTTAAGGATATCGATAGCAATATGTCCGAATTATCTTCGGGCAGTACAGAGATACTAAGTTCCACCAAAGAATTGACTTCCATCACCCAAACGGTAAAAGAGGGATCCGGAGAAATCCAGATAAACGCCGACAAAATCAGTGCGGATGTACAAAAAATAACCCAGGTTGGTTATGGTGTATCCAATTCTATTAAAGAGATTTCCGGCGGTATTTCTCATATCAGTGAATCGGTGGGAGACATCAATCAAGTAAGCCAAGGTTTAGGTGAATTAAGTACAGAACTGACCAATGAAGTTATGGTCTTCCGAACCAAGGGGAACCAGTCTCTTAGGGAACAAAAAACCCAGGAAGAAACAGAAGAAATACCAGAAACCTTGGAAGATACCATGGTGGATTTTAATGAAAAAGAGGAAGCTCAAAAAGAGAGCAGTAAAATATCTGAATTAAAAGAGTTATAGACTAGGAGTTCATCGATGATAAAAAAATTCTCCCCTCCCGTTTCTGAAGTAGAAGCTACAAAAAAAGCAAAGGTATTGCTTAATAAAATGACCATAGAAGAAAAGATTAACCTCATCGGCGGAACCGAGGGTTTTTATACCCAGGCGATAGAACGTTTAGATATCCCGGAAGTATTTATGGCCGATGCAAGCCAAGGGGTGAATATCCGCCATGAATGGCAGGGAGTACCCTGTGAACCTTGCCTGGAAAAATCCACAGCCTTCCCTGCGATGCTTCAGCTGGCCTCCACCTGGAATACCGAACTGGCGGGACATTACGCCCAAGCCGTGGGAGAAGAAAGCCGAGCCGGAGGCATCGCCATATTGCTCGGCCCGGGGATGAATATTTATCGGCACAGCCAATGCGGCCGAAATTTTGAATACCTGGGAGAAGATCCCTATCTGATTTCCCGGATCATAGAAAATTATGTAACCGGTCTGCAGAGCACGGGAGTGGCAGCAACGCTGAAACATTTTTTGGCCAACAATACCGATTATTATCGAAGAAAAAGTAATTCATTGCTGGGAGACCGTGCTCTCCATGAAATTTATCTACCAGCCTTTAAGGCGGGAATTGAAGCGGGAGCCATGGCGGTTATGACCTCATATAATCAATTCAGAGGAAAGTGGTGCAGCCAGAGCAATGAGGTAATTAATGGATTATTACGGGAGCAATTGGGTTTCGATTGGCTGGTAATGACTGACTGGTGGGCCATCGACAACGCCTTGGAAGCCATAAAATCCGGGCTGAATCTTGAGATGCCCGCAAGGAAAGTTTTATTACAAATTGAAGAACTCATGGAGCAGGGAAAGGTAA
>JAQICO010000031.1 GCA_027858495.1 Spirochaetaceae bacterium | reverse complement strand
CAATTCACCCTACGAGAGAAAGACTCTCCCCATATTCAATTGGGCGATCACTTATTGATAAATTTCCTGGAAATGCCTAAACTTAAATTGCATAAAAATCTGAACTCCCTGGAACAATGGCTGTTGTATTTTAAAAAAGAAGGGAAGGAGAACAAAATTGTGGAAGATATTATTATTAAAGATGATCTGATAGATAAAGTTCACCAAGATTATAAAAAATTCATGGAAGATGAAAAACTCCGTATCCAGGCTCTATCCCGTGAAATGGGCTACCGTGATCATCTTAGTCGAATGAACTTTGCTGAAAAAAAGGGTTTGGAGAATGGTCTTGAAAAGGGCCTTAAAAAAGGCCTTGAAAAAGGCTTAAAACAGGGCATAAAGAAAGGAATGGAGAAAGGAATGGAGAAAGGGATTGAACAGGGAGTAGAAAAGGCAAAAAGAGAAGATGCTCTTAAAATGAAGAATCACGGTTTAGAAATTAAATTGATACATGAAATATCCGGGCTATCGGAAGAAACTATTAAGGATTTGTGATTTTTAACTTAACATTTACATAAAATCAGAATCACTATTTTTTATCGGCCTTCTAAAGACTACCTAGATTTAATATACAACATATAGTGCTGTGAATTTTCGCAAGAGAATGGACAGGATGGGAGGGGGGGGACAGGATTAACAGGATAAGAGTTTCGTTGGTAAATGCCCGAAGGAGTATTAGGAGAGTTAGTCTTTTCCACTATAAATCGTTCTTTTAAACTTTATCTGAGTGGAAAAAACAGTTAAACACAAAAAATTACATAATCCTCTTCTCCCTACCTTCCCTTTTCTGTGCCTTCGGTGCTTTCCGCTGTTTTAAAAGAAAATTGGAACAACGGAAGGTAGGGTGTAGCAGGATGTGGTACAAGGAAGTGAAAGAGGATATTTTAGCGATGAGAGGAATACTATAGACTTGAAATCCCTCCACTCCCCAATCCGCGGCTGCACTGCTTTCGATTTCTAGAACTTATTCCCGGTCCCCAAGCTTATACCCGCCCCACAGACCGAACAATAAAGCCGCCGCGGATACAGGTATCATCCAACCCCGGGGAATACCAGGCCAAAGAGCAATTAGGGAACCTAAAACCAGTCCCATGATCACCGCATAAGTCCCGTGATGGAACTTTGCTAACAAGACGCCCATTATCTTTGCAGTGAACAGAATACCCACAACCACGCCTGCTGCAGCGGTGATTAAAATTGGGAAATTCATATGGGTAACAGCACCAACAAAGGTAGTGTACATTCCTATTAATAGCAGCAGAAATGAGCCACTGACACCTGGAATAACCATGGCAGAAGCCGCCGCTGCACCTGCGCAAAAGATAATAACAGCTATTTGAGGGGTCCACTGAGTAATGGCAGTACTTTCAGAGGGATTTAGTAAAAACTTCATAGCAATGACCAAAGTAAAGGATATTACAAAGCCCATAATCCAAGAAGGTTTTATTTTCCCCTTTAAGTCGCTCCGTTTCCATAATAGAGGAATGCCCCCAAGGATAAAACCCATAAAACAAAATAACGTTGGTCCTGGCCAGTTCTCAAAAAGAGCTTCCAGGGTAAAAGAACCTAGAAGGATTCCCAACATGGCCCCGCCCAGGTAGACCAGGAGAAATTTCCATTGCTTGATAAAATGAGAAATAGCGTCCATAAAATCGTCATATACCCCGGTTATTACAGCAATGGTTCCGCCGCTGACTCCGGGTATAATATTGGCCACACCAAAGAGAGCTCCCTTCCAGAGAAGGTTTAGATCCATTTTATTTGATTTAGTATTCATCGGGCCTCATGTCGTTGAATTCACCCTGGGCTTCTAATTGGTCGATAAATCCCTGAATGTTTTCCTGCTTAAAGTATTCTCCAAGGGCTAAGGCCTGGTTTCGAGTGAAATAGAGTTTTAACACTGTGGTACCCCGTACAGTATTACTGTTTTCCAGAGTAATTTTTTTGTCATTTATGGTTAGGGTGAAATAGGGTGATTCATCTTTGAAGAGATATCCTAAATCAACGGTTGTCATGCCTTCTGCATTTATACCTATCAGTCCCCATTGGTGCATTGCTTTAAAGCTTCCATATAGATCTTCTGTTACCCTTTTATCATCCACCAGGGAATGTGCATCAAAGGATTCCATATATTCTTGTAACCCCATTATATAAGCAGTACGGGAAAACTCGTCAAGGTGGAGAATATGAGTATTAGCTGCCCCGTCCTTCACTATCAATGTAAGCATATTATTCCTTGGGTGCAGAATAATTTCGCTTTCAACTTCTTTAAGACTTCGGTCTAGCATCTTCATCACCCCGATGGAAGATGATCCTAAGGGGATAGGGTCTACATCAGCCAGCATTTTTAATTCAGATTGAACCTGAGGCTGAGAAAGACAAGCGATAGCTGCCATTGAGAGGAGTATTATCAAAATAGGATTAATAATTTTTTTCATAAGCATCATATAATTATTCAATTATCCTTTTAAAAAAAAACCCCGGGCCGAAGCCCAGGGATAATTCTAAGAATTATTAACAAAAGTTACAATTAGAACCAGTATTCAACTCTGATAGGCAGAGCGTAAGACAATACAGCATCACCATTATCAGGATCAGTTCCGCCAGTGGTATCACCCTGTAATGCTATACCGATAAGACCATTGCTATATCCCTTAGTTATACCAAGAGTAAAACCAATGCTTCCGTCTTCTCTATAGTTTCCATTATCAAAATTTGCTGTTCCACCATCATTCTTGTATCGAACATCAGCAACAGCATTTAATCCATCAGCTACAGGATTGTCAAGTCAAACATCTATTTCCATGGGGTTTTCAAAATCAACTGCATCAGCAACATCAGAATCAAGCATAGTCATTCCTACAAGCAAATGAACAGTTCCACCAGCAACTGCATAGTGGA
>JAQICO010000120.1 GCA_027858495.1 Spirochaetaceae bacterium | reverse complement strand
AGTGGAGCCATTTTATTAAACATTGAATTCATTTTTTTTCTACCTTGCTGAAAGCCTATGGTAAAAAAACAAAGCTGTCAATAGCCGTATGTTTATTTACTAATGGACGAATGTTTGGGAGTAGTGAAATTTATATTATGAATATTTATTTTATGTTATCATAAGACCATGTCCGACTACACATCCCGAATAAACCGAGTCCTGGATTATATGGAACAGCACTTGGATTCTTCGCTGACCCTGGACAATTTAGCCCGGGAGGCCTGTTTCTCCCCCTATCATTTTCATCGTATTTTTTACAGTTTTACCGGGGAAAAGCCCTTTCAGTTTCTCCAGCGTCTGAGGCTGGAGAAAGCGGCCAATCTCTTATCTACCCGGCCCGATAAAAAAATAATTGATATTGCTTTATCCTGCGGTTTCAGCAATGCCCCGGCCTTTTCCCGGGCCTTTAAAGAGCTGTTCAGCCATAGCCCAAGCCAATGGCGGAAGGAAAATACCCAACATAGCAATTTCAGCACAGTACAGAGCAATTTGAATCAAGTAAACTCTTTGTGGATTCCCTATATTGAATATCATCAGGGTGTGCAGCTCTGGAGGATGCGTAGGGAAGATCAGGAGAGAAGGGTGGAAGTGAAAATGCTGGAGTCCATGAATTTAGCCTATATTCGGTATACCGGGCCGTACAAGGGAGATGCTCAGCTTTTTCACCGGTTATGGACCGAGTTATGTACTTTGGCCGGGGCCCAGGGATTGATTGAGCCTGAGAGCAAGTATTTAGCCCTGTACCATGATAATCCCGAATTGACCAAGGATGATAAACTCCGGGTTACCCTGGCGGTGAGTACCCATGGGGATTTTACGGGCAGCCAAAGTTTAGGCAGCATGGAATTACCCGGAGGGAAATACGCCTTTGCCCATTTTATGCTGAATTCTCGAGAGTATCAGCAGGCCTGGGACTGGGTTTACCGGGAGTGGCTGCCCCAAAGCGGATATTTTCCCCATGACCGGCCCGCCTTTGAGTTGTTCCCCGAAGATGAAGGAAAAAGTACCGACGGCCGGTACCCCGTGATCATTTGCGTACCTCTGATTGCTGCACCCTGAATTCAGGAGGTGAAAGATGGAAGAAGTTAACTATCAGTTAAACAGTATCGGAGAGGTTAATTGGACAGAAAAGGGTTATGTGGTTCAATTGAGTGACCAGGTAAAAGAAGCCCTGTTGGGTTTGAAGGATTTTAGTCATGTGCAGATCTATTGGTGGGCACATCGGCTGGATTCAGAGGAAATGAGGAATATCCATAAAGTAGAAAAACCCTATAAAAAGGGGCCTCAGAAATTGGGCATCTTTGCAACCCGATCCCCCATGAGGCCCAATCCTTTGGCCATGACTGTCGTACCGGTGACCTTTATCGATGAAGAACATGGATTGTTGGGAATCGCCTTTATCGACGCGGAACCCGGTACTCCCGTACTGGATATCAAACCCTATTACGGGATGGAAAGGGTGAAGGAGTATCATGTCCCCTCATGGTGTTCTCATTGGCCTAGGTGGTATGAGGATGCGGCGGATTTTGATTGGGCCGGAGAATTTGAAAATGCCCGGTAGGCCATAAGATTTTCTGGTTACTAGCCAGATATATCACATAATAGGATTTTCTATATTCCCGAAATCAATGTCAGGTTTTGGGAACATAGACCATGGAATAAGGAGACCCAAAAATGAAAACAGAAATCAATCCCAAAGAAATCCCCCTGAAGGAAGTAACCCTGACAAACCTGGCAGAAGAGCATATCTGCTGTGCCATCGGTAACGATAAAACCAATAAGGATCGGGCCTTACAAAAGAAAGAGTGGTTGAAATCCCGTTTTGCCCAGGGGCATCGATTCCTCAAGGCTGATCTGCGGGGTAAGGTCTTTATCGAATATTCTCCAGCCGAGATTTCCATCTTTCCAGTGGAGGCTCCGGGTTACGCCGTGATTCAATGTTTTTGGGTCTCGGGAAGGTATAAAGGCCATGGTATTGGGCGGAAGCTCTATGATCAATGCGAAGCTCATTGCAGAGAAGCGGGGTATAAGGGCATAGTCTCGGTGGTCAGCGAAAAGAAAAAGCCCTTTATGGTGGATAAAAAAGTACTGACCCATTTTGGTTTCCGGGTCTGTGATGAGGCGGATCCCTACTATCAGCTGGTGGTTAAACACTTTGAAGATTCCCCGATCATTCCCAGTTTCTGGGGCAGCGCCCGCCGGGGAAATATTCCAGGAGCCAAGGGACTGGATTTCTTTTATTCCCCGGCTTGTCCCTTCAACGAAGATTTCACCCATATCATGGCCCATATCGCTGAGGATCTAGGCTTTCCGGTAAGGATTAAACGTCTGGAAACCCGGGAGGATCTGGCCCTTCTACCCAATCCCTGGGGGCTTTTTTCTGTTTTCCTGGATGGGGAAGTCCTTTCTGCAGAGGTGATGACCGGTCCTAAGTTTCGGGCTTTGCTTGAAGGCCTGTTGGAACAATGAAATTACTATTAACCAGCAGTTTCCCTATGAAGGGGAATGAGAGGGTGGCAGATCTTATACATAATGTAACAAAGGAGCCCCGGATCCTCTATGTAGGGTATACAAAGAGTGCCGAAAAATATGTGGGAGATCTGAAGGATTATGGATTTCCTCTGGTGAATTTTCTGGATATAAGCAAGTCCTTCTCTCTGCCCAGCCCTGAAGAGTATCCTGTTATTCTGCTGCACGGAGGGCATCCCTTTCAAATTAAATATATCCTTAATAAAAGCGGTTTTTATGATTTCCTTTCCTCCTATGAGGGGCTGATAATCACAGTCAGCGGGAGCAGCTGTGTCCTATCCAAGGGATTTCATTTAATCCGACGATTCTATCCCAGCTGGAAGGGGGACGATAGCCGGGGCTACGGACTGTTTCCCTATGAAGTGCTGCCCCATAGTCAGAGGTATAAAAAACATCAAGCAGAAATACTCGTCTATTCACGGACAGAAAAGGTCTATTCCATTCCCGATGGATCGGCGATTAGTTACCAGGATGGGGCTATTGAACTGATCGGGAATGTGGAGATTCCGGGTGTATAATCAGTGGGGATTTACTTCTTTAAAGAATCGGCCACCCGGCTCATATCCTGGCTCAACTCTTTTAATTCATCCAGCCGAGTACACACCGCTGCCGGTTCACTGAGGCCTGAGTTACTATAACCCAAGTCGGCTTCTACGGATTTTCGGAAGGTGTTATAGCGGTTATTTTCTCCGGTATGGGAGGATAGTTCTTCCTTATATTCAGAGATTACCGCTCTATAAAAAAGGCAGTCCCTGAGCAGCTTAATCTCCCGGTCCACCAGATTCTTTCTTTTTATGGTGATACGGTAGGCCAGAAATCCAAAGAGGCCCAGTAATAGTAGGCCCCCTGTTTCTATGATTTGGTTAATGGTTGTCGTGTCCACAGATTCTCCTCTCAATTACAACGGCCAGTGATTGTGCTGCTTTTTTAAACAATTAATAACTCAATCCATATCCAAAGGGAAATAGGGGATCATAGTCTTCGTCTCCAAGGTTGATTGGAATTTGATCCATCGATCTTGGCCATGTATAGGAGAGCTTTCCTGTGGGATTAAAATCCCCAAAAATGACATCGGTCACTCCGGCCCCTTCGCTTCCTGGCAGCCATGCGGCTATCAAACCGTCCGATAAATTAAGCAGCTCTCCCAATATCATGGGTCGTCCTGAAATCAAAATAGTTATTACAGGTATTCCCTGTTCCTTGGCCTGCTGAATCGGCAGTATTTGTGCGTAGGGGATGGTTAAATCCTCCCGATCGCCCATCATTTCTGCATAGGGCATTTCTCCTAGTACCATGATCATGGCATCCACGGGATTCTCTCCAGCATCCTGCAAGGAATGGTATAGGGGCACATCTGGTCCAAGCCTAGAACTTAGGGCTTCTTTTATGGTGGTTCCCGGGGTTATATCCCCCTGTTCTCCCTGCCAGCTGATGGTCCATCCTCCGCATTGGGCCCCAAGATTGTCGGCCAATGCTCCGGTGATAATTACACCCCTTAAATTTTCCGAGAGTGGTAAAATGCCGTCATTCTTAAGAAGAACCATGGATTTTCTCACAGCTTCTCTGGCCAAGGTCCTATGCTCTTCGCTGCCCACAGATGATAAAAACTGCCGTTGGGCCAGGGGGCGCTGCCATAGGCTAAGTTCCATTTTTGCCTTCAGGATTCGTCGTACAGCATCATCGATTCTTTCTAGGGGAACCTTTTCCTGTTCCACCAGTTTGGTAAGGGTTTCAATAAAGCGAGGGTAGTTGTCCGGTACCATCACCATGTTTATACCTGCGTTGATTCCAGCTGCTACCTGATCGTTGTAAGAGCCGGGCAATTGTTCCAGGGCCTTCCAGTCGGAAACTAACAATCCTTGAAATCCCATTTCTTCTTTTAATAGCTGGGTTAACAGGTATTCACTTCCATGGACTTTTTCTCCATTCCAGCTACTGAAGCTGGCCATTATAGAACCCACCGATGCATCAATAGCCTTTTCATAGGGAAATAAATGAATTCGCCGTAGTTCCTCTTCGTCTATCCGGGCATTGCCCTGATCCCGTCCTCTTAAGGTTCCGCCATCGGCTACAAAGTGTTTGGCTGTGGCCATCACACTCCCGGGATCAGCGAGATCGTTGCCCTGGTAGCCTTCAATGGCCGCGGTACCCAGACGGACCACCAGCTCGGCGGATTCTGAGAAGCCTTCATAGGTTCTGCCCCAACGTTCATCCTGAGGTACCGTGATACAGGGCCCGAAATTCCAGTATATTCCCGTGGCGGCCATCTCTTGGGCCGTTGCTTGGGCAATCCGTTTTACCAGGTCTGCATCATGGG
>JAQICO010000429.1 GCA_027858495.1 Spirochaetaceae bacterium | reverse complement strand
TCTTCTTTGTTTTTTTTATGCCCATAAATATTCTTATAGTTGTATTTTCTAAGAATCTTTAAAGCCTCAAATACCGAGTCAGAGAATTGAAGATAATCCTTGCCATAACTATTATTGATAATGTCCTTAACTAGTACATCCACCATAGAAGAATTACACGTACCCAAAGATTTTTCCACCTGTTCAGGTAAATCTCTTCGCTCTATCAATTTCAGTTCTATGGCATCTTCCACATCCCTTCCAATATAGGCAATGATGTCACAAAGACGGACAACACAACCTTCCATGGTCATGGGAACCAAATTTTTACCGAATTTCTCTATTTCAAAGCAGCTTTTATATTCCTTAAGGAAAATTTCTTCGGTCTTATTCTTTTGAGGACGGTAATCCTGACTGAAAAGCTCTCCGTTATGACAGAGAATACCATCCATGGTCTGCAGGGTTAAATTCAATCCTTCTCCCGCTTTTTCAATTTCCATGACAGCACGGACGCTTTGTGCGTTATGGACAAAATATCCAAGATCTTCTTCCTGACATATTTTATTTAAAATATATTCCCCCTCATGACCGTAGGGAACATGACCTAAGTCATGACCCAAAGCTATTGCTTCAATCAAATCTTCATTGAGATTGAGGGTTCTGCCAATCACCCGAGCAATTTTAGCCACCAATTGCACATGAAGAACACGATGGGTGATGTGATCATTTTGAATATGTGAAAAGACCTGGGTTTTATCGATATAACGGGTATAAATGGGAGAATGTAATATGCGGTCTGTATCGTGAAAGAAAGAAGGACGAAGTGGATCTTCCTTTTCTTTTTTTAGTCTTATTGCCTGGGAACTCAAACAAGCATGTTTTGAATATTGTGCCTCTTCCCGAAGTTGATTATTATTCTCTATTTCTTCAGCTAAATTACCCAACAGTTTGATCATCGTTGCTCCTCAGACATTACGGATTTAATCATATTATAATGATAACCTCGTCGTCTCAAGGTCTGTTCAGCTTTTTCCGGAGTCATGGAAGATCTTCTCATTATTTTTTCCAAGGCTTTCTTGCAGGCAGTTCTTTCATCTTTCTGAGAAAAATCATCCAGGAGAATGGAGATATTGCTTCGGCTGAGACCCTTTTGCTGCAATTTAACATAAAGACTCTGGCGGTTATCTTTACCTCGTCTTTTTTGATATTCCAACCACCGATGTCCAAACTCTAAATCATCAAGAAAACCCTTCTCCTGAAGCCATCGACAACTCCCTTCTACCATCTCTTTGGGAAAGTCTCGTTGTCTGAGTTTACGGCTTAACTCAAGTCTGCTGTGATCTCTTCGGGCTAATAAATCCAAAGCCTTTTTACGGCATCGAGTTTCTTGATCTATTTGAATTAAACGGTTAAGACGAGTTTCATCTATTTCTGCGTGGGGTAATAGCCAGCTATCCTGGGAAAGTAAAAGTTCTGGAGCCATAAAAAAAGAGGAACCCTCCGAAAGATGCACTTGATAAAGTGTTCCGGAGTTTCCTCTTTCCTGTATGGTTGAAATATGTATTTTAACGCTTGGAGAACTGGAACTTTCTTCTGGCTCCCTTTTGTCCATATTTCTTTCTTTCCACCATTCTGGAGTCTCTTGTAAGAAATCCTTTGGCCTTTAAAGAGGCCTTATTGGTTTCATCCAATTCAACCAGTGCTCGGGAGATACCGTGCAGACAAGCTTCAGCCTGTCCGGTGACACCACCACCCTTCACATTGATCAGAATGCTAAATTTTCCAACTGAATCAGTACATTCCAAAGGACGATTAATAACGTCACGGTGTGCACCGATGGTGAAATAACTTTCCATGGGTTTACCGTTTACCACAACTTCACCTTTTCCTTTACGGAGGTAAATTCTGGCAACGGAGGTCTTTCTTCTACCGATTGCATGGGCTAAATTCTTTACCATGTTCTACCTCTCCTATTTAACTTCGACGATCTGTGGTTGCTGAGCTTCATGGAGATGATTTGCATCACCATAAACTTTTACATTGGTAAACAGTTTGTATCCAAGGGGACCCTTGGGTAACATACCTTTAATAGCCTTTTCCATTGGAGCAGTTGGCTTTCGGCTAACCAGTTTTTTGTAGTTCTCAGACTTCAGTCCACCTAGATAACCAGAGTGGCGGTAATACATCTTGCCTTCTGCTTTGTTTCCGGTCATTTTGGCTTTGGCGGCATTAATAATAACCACGTAATCACCTACTTCCTGATGGGGAGTATAACAAGCCTTCTTTTTTCCTCTAAGGATGTTGGCAGCTTCAACAGCTACACGTCCAAGGGCTACGCCCTCAGCATCGATAAGGTACCATTTCCGCTCAACTGTCGCTGGCTTCAGGAAAATTGTTTTCATATCCTTCTCGCTCTTCACTTATAATTTTGTTTTGTAACGGGTTCCACATCATTACATAGATGTAGAGAGAGGTCAATAAGCACTGAGATGAATTTGGTAATAAATTCTTTCAAGCAAAGGAATTTATTCAAATTTACCTGCCAATGGATCAATGAATATTCTATAATAAAATATATGAAAAGAATAGATCTACAAGAGTTACTTTATTTCCTTTCAGATAGACCATCCCCAATATTAGAGACCGAACTTCTAAAATATTTTTTCCCAGAAGTCTCTTTAGACTTTAATCAATTCGATTTTTTTAAAGCACATTTTTTGTTACATCATCATCTTTATTTACTTAAGGATGAATTGGCCATGAAACAGGAAAACCTTTTATTTATCCAGCTTTCCTCAATCTATCTATTTAAGTACCCA
The DNA here is from genome assembly GCA_027858495.1 of Spirochaetaceae bacterium. GTDB lineage: Bacteria > Spirochaetota > Spirochaetia > DSM-2461 > DSM-2461 > JAQICO01. Next base: position 5,257 of record JAQICO010000429.1, on the reverse strand, counting down.
CAAGGGGGTTTATGCAGGTATTTTTTTAATGATTCAAAAAATTTCTGCCTAAATTCTACCTACGATAATTCTTATTGCCCAACCCACAACAACCATAATTCAGAACTTAAACCCGATGGATTAAGAAGTTATTATTTAAATATAAAGAATCTTGAAGATATGGAAGAAAATGATTGGCAAAGGATGAATCGATCTATGAATTTCCTTACGCACAATACCCAGGAAATATCCCAAAGCTTAGAGATTCTTGGAGTCTCCATGGATGTAACCCTGGAACGATTAAAAAAGCGTTATAGATATTTAAGCCATAAATATCACCCCGACAAACAGGGAAATTCCAATGATTTTTATAGGATAAAGCAATCTTATTTATGTTTGAAGAAGTGGAAAGAAGACCTTTTAGAATAGCAAAGGTCTTTATTCCTGTAATCTTTAACGAATATTAACAGCCTAATTATAAAAGATCCCTACGGCCCTTCTCCTGAATTTCCTCGACTAAACCTTTCACGACCTGAGATTCGCCCTTAGGACAAATCATCACCGAACCGTTTTTTACAACCACTATAAGATTATCCACTCCAGCAATGGCCACAGGTAGATCGGAATATACAAAATTATCCCCAATATCCCCAAAAACCTCAGCTTCAGGGGTGAGTTTCTCCTGGGCAATTTCATCCCAGCTTCCCACATCGTTCCAATTAAAAGAGGACTTCACCATTTTTATGGAACTGCTTTTTTCCATTATCGCATAATCTATAGAGATGGAAGGTGACTTTTCATAGAGTACTTTCATCGCGGTACCAGGCTCATAATATCCAAGGTTGCCCTGAATTTTCAAAGGAAAATTTGAAGATTCCAGGGAACTAAAAATCCCAGTTATTTCTGGTGAATGCTGCTGCATTTCTTTAAAAAAATGATCTACTCTATAGGTAAACATCCCTGAATTCCAGAAATAATTTCCTTTAATAATAAATTCTTCAGCGCCTTCCTGGTTTGGCTTTTCCTTGAAAGAAAGAACTTTTCTTACTTCATCTTCCGATACCGCGGCTTCAATATAACCATAACCAGTGGAGGGATAGTGGGGAACGATACCAAAGGTTACCAAATGATGTTGATTTGCCTCAGCTTCAGCTAGTTGCACGTCCTTAATGAAGTTTTCCACTGGTTCAATTAAATGATCTGCTGCCATTATTAACATAGTGTCTTCCATTGATTCATTCAAAGCAATCCATTTAGCAGCCAAAGCAAGAGCCGGTGCCGTATTTTTTGCTTGAGGTTCACCAAGAATGACCATTTTTTTTTGATCTTCCTGATTTAATTTACCACATTCCTCCAAACATCCTTGAATTTGAGTAAAATGGGTTACAATTAGGATTTTTCCGTCAATTTTAAGGGAAAGGGCTCGTTCAATAGTGGTTTTTAATAGCGTTTTTCCGTCAGCCAGTTCCATAAGCTGTTTAGGTCTTTTACTATTTGAGGCTGGCCACAGTCTTTTTCCCGCTCCTCCAGCCATAATTATTACATGATTAACCATACTATCTCCTTATGAGAAATGCATTTCCCTATGATAACATGAATGTGAAGGAAAAACCAAGGGTATCGGATTTGACTTTGTCTGCCTTGCCCTTTATGATGTCAAAAAAAAAGTATAAAAAAAGGAGAGAATCCATGGCCTTTACTCTTAATATGTTCCCCTGGGTATATTCAGCTCAATATAATGGAGAATCCTGGGATGAACACTATATAGAACAGGAACACCTAAGTCCTAAGGAAGAATCAAGTTTACCAGAAAGTGAGAGAATCGCACTTCAGATGAGACGTAACAATTTCTCCCAATTTCCTCTGGTTAACTATACAACACAATACGGCATGGGGTGTTTTGAAGGACTTAAAGCCTACCCTCAAAAGAATGGCGGATTGTCCCTTTTTCGTCCCGAGGAAAATGCCCTCCGCATGAAACGCTCCATGGAAGGTTTGATGATGCCCTCCATGGAACCCAAAAAACTGAGCACCGCACTCTTAGAATTTATGCGAAGAAATATATCCTTAGGTTTTTCTCTGGATTACGATTCCACTTGGGAAGAAGATAATTATCTTACAGCCGGTGCCATCTATATCCGGCCTTTCAGCTATAGTGAATCGGGAATTGGGATCAATCTTTCCAGAAATCCCTGGATCATTGCCATTGCTACACCGGTTAGTGCCTATTTTAAACCCGGTAATAATGCCGCAGTGACAACAACAATGATCAGAGCAACTCCAGGAGGAACCGGTTGGATAAAATGTGATGCAAACTATGTGATTCCTGCTCTTGCAAAAAATAAAGCGATTGATAAAGGATTTATGGAATGTATTTTTTTAGATGCTAAGAAACACCAATATATAGAAGAAGGTTCTTCGTGTAACTTTTTTGCCCTACTTAAAGACGGCGCCCTGGTGACGCCGGAATTAGGAGATACCATCCTTCCGGGAATTACAAGGAAATCGGTAATTCAACTTGCCAAAGATAGAGGCATTAAGGTGGAAGAAAGGCCATTAACCATTAAAGAAGTAATGGAGAATGCTCAGGAATGCTTTGTCACCGGAACAGCTGCAGGAATAACACCCCTCTGTTCTCTGACACATAAAGAAAAAACAACAGACTTTAACTGTGGAAAAATGGGAGAACTGACAAACTCAATGTTGATTGAACTAAAAGAAATTCAATACGGTGCCCGAGAGGACGTACATGGTTGGATGCAGCAACTGTAGCGATCAAGTCCGCCCCTAATAGTTAAGGGGCAGGGCATCCATTTTGTTTAGAAGTTCTTGGAAAATCAATACATCGTCTCCATCAAACATACCGGTCTGCTGATCCTTTAAAACGGTCATACGATTTTGAGAACCCAGGTCCAGATTCTCGCTTCGTACCATGGTATCTCTATCCCGTGTTAAACGATCATAATATTCTGTAGAAAAGGTAAAACTACTTAAGGCGTGGGAGCGTAAACTTTGATTGGGAGTTCTATTGGACACTCTATACTGAGCCGCTCCAAGATTGTTATATACCCTCATCAATTGAACAATTAGAGCAAGATGCTCTTCCTTCTGGTCAGGAACTAAAACTCCAATACTCATCTCCTCTTCCCGAAGTTGCATGAGCAATCTTTCATAATAGCTAATTGCACCAAAATAATCTTCTCTTTTATAGAGAGTATTTGCCATGGCATACATAACAACCCTATCCTGAGGTAAATCTCTGGAACATTTATAAAACTCTAATAGAGCCTTGGAATATTCCTGACGATGGGAATAGTAGAGATAGCCCTTTCTATAGTGAATTTCAGGAATATCGTAAAGATTATCCTCGGCCTGCTGATAATAGCCCAATGCTTGATCGTATTCATGATATGCAAAATAATTTAAATCTCCCAACTTGGCATAAAGACCGCCCACTTGTTGAGAAGTACCTAAAAGATTACGTCTTTTACCCTCTTCAAACACCGATAAAGCTAAAAGATAATTTCTTTCAGCCTGACGTAAATCCCCCATTCTCTGATAATAATCCCCTAGACGTTTATAGCTGTCTATTTTCATATAAAAATGTTTCTTCCGGGGATTTTCAAGTTGACTTAAATAACCCAAAGCATTGACCAAAGCGTCTTTTTCAGCTTCCAGGTTTAAAATTTCATGGAAATACCTGGCGTATTGATAATGTACATCCGCCACAGTTTTATCTACAAGATTTGCTTTACGCAAAAAGACTTCCGCTTCAGCTAAACGATGTTGATCCAATAACCATCCTGCTAACTCACTAAAAACTTCAGCTTGATAAGCAGGTTCTGTATAAACTTTGTCTTTTCCTTTATAGATTTGAATCATCCGTTCAATTTCTTCACGGTTATTCATTTTAAGGAAATAACGGAGCATACGAAGAACCACTTCATCTCCGCCATGGATATAGTTCATTAAATAAGCATAAATATATCGGGCCTTTTCAAAATATTGAAAATCCAATTCACCCCAAAGATAATAACAGTCTCCCAGGGCTAATAACAATTCATAATCCCTGATTTCTGCAATTTCCATATGGGGAACTTGATTATATTCCAGCTCATCTCTGTCTACTTCAATCAGATGAATTGGGTTTGCCATCATCAAGACCATTTCGGCCTCTTGAAACCGAGCCATATGTTCTGTAAGCAAAGCGGCATACTCTAGTCTTGCATCTTTTTCTTGAGGATATACCATAAGCATTTCACGGTATTTTTGTACTGCTCTATCATATTTTCTACGCTGAGTATATCCATGGGCAAAACGATAAAACCATTGCTTAACCGGCCAACCCTTTACATTAAAATCACCGATTTTCCAACCAAAATAGGCTTGGCTAAAATAGTAATCCGCCTGATCATAACTATCGAGAGTAATCTTTTCCATGCCTGATTGATAGAGTGACCGTGCCTTTAAAGGCCTATATATAAAGTTAAAGCAAATAAGAAACAGAAGAAGGAGAATAAAAAATCCTCCAGAAACAGCGACAATCATTGGAAAAACTTTTTCACGAAATTGATTAAAGAGACTCTCCTGTTGTTGTGCATACTCAAGGACATTAAGTTTTTCATAACCCCGGGGAATAGTAATTTTTTTACCACTTATTTTACTTGCCTGAGCCGCCAGGTTTTTTACCGGTGTTTTATTTATTAGCATCTTAATGATGCGGTTAAGCTGATCCATAGGTGTTTGGGGATCAGCCATAATCTCTTCTAATTCAATTTTGAGATTTCGAGGAAGTGCATATAGAGCATCCCTTAACTCTGCCATTTCTTGAGTTGTTAGTTCAAAAAGATCCTCATGGGATTCAGCCTCTGCTTGATCAATATTTTTTTCAAGACTATCTAAATCAAGTCCGATGGAGGCATTTAATGCCTCATCTTCATCATGTATATTAAATTCCTGGCCCAAATCATCCAGAGAAAAGCTTCCCTCTGATTCATCCTCATCTAGGTCCTCTAAAAAATCATCACCAATTTCATTGAGCCCAAAATCCTCAGTCATAGAGAGATCCTGATCCATCTCTCCAGAACTTTCAGCCTCATCTAACTCTATACTAAGGTTCTCCAAGGCTTGATCTATTAATGGAGGTTCCTCTTCATTGGATTCAAGGTTTATTTCTTCCAGACTGTCCACATCTTCCAGACTGTCCACATCTTCCAGACTGTCCACATCTTCCAGACTGTCCACATCTTCCAGACTGTCCACATCATCCAGACTGTCC
>JAQICO010000289.1 GCA_027858495.1 Spirochaetaceae bacterium | reverse complement strand
GTATAGGCCCCCTGGGCCACGGCTTCTCCCCAGGAATTGGTCTGTTCAAAGGGAATCCATAGCATTTTTCCAGCTACACCCAGCCCAAAATCTCCAAAACGCTGGGTGTAGGCGATACTTTCCAGGTTAGAATCTAAAATCCAGTCATTATGAAACACCATAAGTTCTGTATTGGTTAAGTAGGCACTGACCGCTGGGTTGGCATCGATAAAGCCCAGATCTTCTGTCATAGCGGTATAGGCCGTTGCCATGGATTGGTATTTTCCACCCGCAGGTATAAGTAACACCAAAAAGGAACTTCTACCGCTGTTTGGATCTAATCCAAAATTCTCCACCCATGCGGCATAGGTATCTTCAAATCCTGCCCAAATCACAGGACAAAAAAAGATGAAAATAAGCATAAGTAAAGAGATCTTTCTCATGTCTATAGTATAACATTATACTATTGGAATATCCAGTAAGGTATAACAAGAGCTTTACCGATCAAGTCATGTTCTAATTCAATTAGCTTTTTGGGGATAAATATTTATTTCTACAAGAGATGGAAGATTTTTTATGCTTTAAAATATTCGGGAAAAATACCTCAATAAACTTAGTTGAACGCCCATTTTGCCGATAAATTATAATAGAGCTTTCTTTAATGAATCACTTCATTAGAAGGGCTGGTAGGTGTTATTTTATATAGAGAGGTACCAGGGGCCATGGCCCGGAAAATTTCAATTGTTTTATACTCTATTTTTCTCTTTACAATTTCCGTGGCGTTATCCTTTGCTGGAGGGAATTCCGACTCCGATGAGCTTGGAACGGAATATTCTATTAGGGATGCTAAAAAATTAGTGGAAGCAAAGGATTACAACCAAGCCATGGCCATTTTGGTTGAGATTGTACGCCGTAATCCCGAACAGATGGAACAAGCTCAACAGTTAATCATTGAAATTAGAAAAAACCGTGACCTCTATAACGAGAAGTATCAGGAATTAATGGATGTACTATTTGTGCAGGAAGACTATGAAAAGTCTTTAACCATAATTCAGGAGCTTGAATCCTTGGATCCTAATCCTAATAATGCCACCATGGATTCCATCCGCGATGCACGTATAAGTGCTGAATTGGTTTATAATCGTAATGTTTTTAATCAAATCATGGATCAGGCTTTGGTTTTTTTGAACTCACAACGCTATTACCAGGCCATTCAGCTTTATGAAACGGGCTTTTCCCTATCGAAAAGAACCTTTGATGAAACCCAATACGATATACTTATAAAAAACCCTGTATACCGATCCATGGAAAGTTTGGTTACCCAATTAGATTCAATAGATGATAATTGGGAGGGGTATCTTTCTACCACCGATGAATTTATATCTCAGGGGGAAAATACCACCCCCTCGGAAGCAATGTGGTTGCAGCTCAATGGATCCATGGATGATTTATTTTCATTACGCAGGGATATCTATGAAATTTCTTCCCTTTTAAGACGGCAGAATGCACTGGTAGAACAAGCCTCACCGGATAATCAAGAGGATTTTTATCTCAGTTTCATGGAACGTTTAATCACCGGTCGGCAAGGGCAGGATCAATTGGAAGGTATTATAACCGCGGTGGATTTGTATCTTGATCAATCCTACGATAGACTTGCCCAATATTATGAGCAGCAAACTTCCCTTGGAGATGAAAGAGCTTTAACCGCATATTCTCGTAATCAATGGAGTCTTTCCGCCAGCATTGAAGATGAAACTCTTGGATTGGAAGAACAATGGAACAGCCTGTTGTTGAAAAATGATAAACGTATACATTTTCAGGAAGACTTGTCCTTGGACCGGCTTAGTCTGGCCCAGGTGGATAAGTATTATCCCCTATACATAAACAACCGGCTGAGTCATCAGGAAAGAGAACTTCTAGCCTTGGAAGCCCAAACACGACAGGGATATAACCAACAACTGACGGAATATCAGAATGGGCAAATTGACGATTTTTTAGCCTATAGGAATCAGGTCCGTGGACCCTTGGATCGTTTAGCCTTGGAAGCTCAAAGATTGATCAAATTAGAAAATAATCTTAGCGATGATCCTATTCTGAATGTCTCTTTGCAGTGGGATTCATCCAATAGCATGAAAAGATATGAGGGATTGAGTGATGAAATACTCAATTTAGATAATCAGCTGGTATTGGATCAAGCCTCCCAAGATAGAACCCCCTTGGAGTCATTGCTACAGGAATACTCTAATAGACTGGCTATCAATCAGAGTAGAATTGAAGGCCGAAATCAACAGTTGGAAGAATCTACTTTTTTAGTCCGTTATCCCCAACAGGCCCTAAATGATTTGGAATTATTAGATACACAAATGACTCAGCTACGGTTGGATTTACAAGGCTATTTGGATTTTTACAGTAATCTACAGCAGGAGATGTATATCCCTCAAAGCATTGAGGAGGATCTTCAGCTGGTAAGGGATATGTTAACAACGATTGGTCAATCTCAGGATCAAATGTCCGATATGACCTCTCTGGGAGAACGTTTTGTTCTTCAATCTAGAGATAACCTCAACCAGGGGAATTTTAGATATGATCAGGCAGAATCTGAATTGTCCCAAAATAACTTTGATGTGGCACGAAATGAGCTAACTGAAGCCCAGAAGCTTTTTGCCTCAGCCCTTTCCTTTAACGAAGAGATATCCTCTCGGGAAGCCTTAAATCAACGAATAGAAGATCTTCAGGCAAGAATCCTGGAAGAAGAAAATAAATCGGTTATTCGGGATGTACGTAATTTTATAAATCAAGCTACATCGGATTATTTTCAAGGGCTCTACTTACGTTCTGAGGCCTCGTTGGTTCAGGCGGAAAACCGTTGGTCCGTCACCAATACAGTGCAGAATGACGAAGTCTCCTATTGGCTGGGGTTGGTCCGGGCGGCTCTTTCGGTGGAATCGGGTCGTATACTGGAAGAGACCAATCCTCTATTCAGAGATATCACCCAGCTGCTGAACCTGGCTTATCAGAATTATGATCAGGGTAAAGTGCTAATTGAACAGGGCGACAGGGTTGGGGGATACCGCCATTTGGATCAGGCCAGAAGTTATTTGAATCAAATTCTAATACCCTTGCCTATCAATCAGGATGCCCGAGTATTAAACCTGCGTATTGAAAAATTAGTCGATGAAAGACAGTTTAACGAGACCTTCCGTGAAAGAGTAAGAGAAGCTCGGTCAAAAATAGAAGCACAGAGAGATGTGGATACCGCTTACCTGGACCTTAAGGACCTGCAACCCTTGAATCCCGATTATCCGGGTCTTGCCGCAATGATACTAGAAGCGGAATATCAATTGGGAATAAAAGTTCGACCTCCCGATCCCGCAGCACTTAGGGAGAGTCAAAATCTTTATAGAAAGGCCAGGGATATATTTAATACAGAAAATGAAGATCTATATGACGAAGCCATAAAAGATTTGGACAGAGCCATCGCCCTAAATCCCCGAAACACCTCTGCTATAACCCTGAAGGATAAAATCTCCCTATTAAATCCTGGGGATAGAATTTTAGTTTTGCCCAATTCTACAGCTGTTAGTCGGTTCCAGGAGGCCGAAGATAAATTTATCAACCGTCAGTACCTGCAAGCCTCCATCATTGTGGAAGAACTTTGGGCTACCAGTAATTATCGCTACTATGAACCATTGCAGATTCTACGGGAGAGGATAGCCCCCTTTATACAATAATTATGAAAAAATACCTAGTATTGCTGCTTTTTACATTATGTTTTTTCTCAGTGGCTGCCCAGGAATTTTACTGGGAATATCCAGAAGTTTTAGTGCCTCAAAATGCCTATTTTCCCCAAGTGGCCAACAACGGTGAGGTGATGGTGGTTCTTTGGCAGGAATACTCGGGAGATTTTCAGAACTATATCATCCGGGGGATATCCAGTTCCGATGGAAATAACTGGACCGAACCCCAGGACCTCATTGGGCCCATAGGTTTTTCTACCGAGAATCCAGTAAGTTTTTTCTCGTTGATAGTTTTATCGAATGACTCCTTTTTATTGGCTCTGCCTCGATCTGCCAATTCCATGCTGGTTTATCAAAGCAGTGATGCCTTGAATTTTCAAGAGCAGGGGGAAATTCTTTCAGAAAAAGCTCTTCTTGCCCCACGGTTATTTCAGTCCGGAGAGGGGACGCCCATTGCCTTCATGACCCAGGATATCCAAGGGATTGAAACTCTAGCTGGAGGTTTAACTATATTTTACAGCCAACTGGAAGGTAACCGGTGGACCACCCCCAAAGAATTGATTGCAAATGATAAGCTATCGCTTAATTTTTTGCCCAATTACCACAGCTTTGGGGGCTATGAATATGTGGTTTTCCAATCTCTATATACCGGTACCCGTATAACCTGGCAGCTTTATATGATGCGTCGACCTCTTGGAAATATCTCCTGGGAAGACCCTGTTCTACTCACCGACTTTAGCGATGGAAATCCTGAGCGGGTTCCAGAATTTTTTTTCAATCAACGGCCAAATCTTTATGATGATGGTGAGAAGCTATATCTATCTTGGGAAAGAAATTATACTCTTGAAACTCCTCAAGTATTTACCTCGGAATTATTGGATGACGGAAGGATCAATCAAGACTCTCTGCTACAGATCAGTTCGGGCCAGCGTTTTAATGCCTTTCCCCAATTATTTGATTATCAGGATCAGCGTTATGTACTTTGGTTTGACAATCAGCAGGGTAATCAAATTGTTCTAGATAAGGCAGATCAGATATCCTATAGACCTACTCTGTTAAGTACGATTTCCGGGGAATCCAGCTATGGGCAGTATCAAATATTTAAAGATAAGCTCTATTTTTTCTGGGAAAACAAATTCAGAGATCAGCAGCGCTTGGTTCTATTAGCCCCGGACCATTCGGTTAATCCTCCTAGGATACGGCCTGTAGGCTTTGCCCGAGAGGAACGTAAAAGAGAAATGTTGGCCAATTATACCTGGGAACCTACGGTGGATTCATCGGGCATAAGAGGGTACCGTTACAGCTGGAACCGGGATCCTGTAGATAACCCGACCTTAGGTGATTCAGCATTGCAGAGGGAGCCTCAGCTGTTCACCTTTACAGCCGATGAAGACGGATTCTGGTACTTTCATTTAGCCGCCCAGGATAATGCGGGAAACTGGTCCGATGCGGTTCATTACCCTTATAATCGAGACAGAACAGCTCCCGGTCAAGTTGAATTTATTCATCCATCCACCGATGAATTCGGATATCTTTCCAGCAATTCCATGCAGATAGCCTGGCGTCCTTTGGAAGATGATGATGTGGCCGGTTACAACTATCGCTTAAGTTATATGGGCCAGGATATAGGCGATCCAGGACGGTTGGTCACCCTTCCGCCGGAATCAAGGATTACCCAAATCCAACGGGCCATTCGTTTTAATAATCGGGATAACGGTTTTTGGAGACTTTCGGTGATTGCCATAGACAACATTGGCAATGTGGGGAAGCCTTCGGACTTTTATTTCAGGCTTAATAAATACATTCCTGTTACCTATATTACCTGGGTGACTTCAGAACGGGATGAAATGGATCGGATTCTTTTAAACATACGAGGTAGGGGATTCGCCGCCGGAGGAAATATAGTCAGAATTATTCTGGATAAAGACGGACAGGAGCCCTATGATTATGAATATTATTTAGATCAGCAGTTCAGTGTCACCAGCGACCGGGTTATCTCCGGTCCCAGAATTGATTTTATGGAAGAAGGAATCTACCGTATTGCGGTAGAACATCCTCAACGGGGATTAGCCTGGGGAAGAAACCAACTCCGTCTGGATTCCACAGGGACCGTAAAATACGGTAACTTTGATCTGCAGCCCAGTGTTATCTGGCAGAAGATTCAAGACCAGGCACTTCGCTTAGTTCTAAATGATTGGACCCTCTATTTAATTTTATTATTCTTAACTTTAATATTAGGTATATTTCTTGTTAAGGCCAGACAGTACTATATGGAAGGTGCTGAGATTGCAGTCAACTCCAATGCTTTGGTCCAAAATACACCCATCTACAGCGATTTACTTCTTCAGGAGGCACTACAGATGAAACAAAAAGGTCTAAAATTACGGGCCAAATTCACCCTGGCTCTTTTATCTCTGGTAATTATCATCGTGATGATGGTGGCCCTCTTTTTGGGGCGCTATATGATTACCTCTCAACAACTTAGTCTGGGAGAAGAACTCGAAAAAAGAGCCGTCATGCTTCTGGATACCCTGGTGAACGGAGGTCAGGTCAGTCTTCGTGAACAGGACCGTATACAGCTTCGTCGTCTGCCCGATCAAACCGATGCCATGGAAGAAGCTCTTTGGACTACTATTGTAGGTGTGGGCGCCATAGATCCCGAAAACTACAACTATATCTGGTCCTCCAACGATGGAGATATTAACAGAAAACAAGCACCTCCAATGGAAATCGATTCGGCCACCATGGAGAACTGGCAACAGACACTTAACAAAGATCAGAGTTACTTTGAACAGTGGTATGAATTCCGTCAATCCCGCTGGTATCTCATGGAATCCCAAATAGAAAATACTCAAAACTTATCCTTCGAGCTTTATGATGCAGGACTTTTAGATGAGATAAGCACTGGGCAAACACCCTATGTTGATGATCTTTCCGCGGCCCTTGGTGAATTGGAAGATCAGGTTAATCTTTTAGCTCAACAACGTATTGGAGATCTCAAAAAGCAATCCCAGGATCTAATCACCCAGGAACGGCAACTAATCTTGGCCGGTCGAATAGCTGAATCCACCGAGATTTCCAATACCAGGCTATTGATAGATCAACAGATCGAAGAGATTCTCCTGCAGATAAACAATGAAATAGGGGCTCAGGTATATCCGGATTTTAAACCTTCAGAATTAACAAAAATAACCCAGGGGAATGGTTTATTCATTTTCTATAAACCCATTTTATACATGGATGCAGAAAATGACCGTTATTATAAAGGTGCTGTCCGGCTGTCCATTTCTGTGGATCTTTTACTGCAGCAGTTAACCCGAACTAGATTGACAATTTTAAGGATAACAGCTTTTGCATTTGTCGCTGCATTGTTACTGGGTCTCGCCGGTGCCTTCTTTCTTTCCACTTCCATGAGCCGTCCAATAAAAGAATTGGCCAAACATGTACAGATTATTTCAGAGACTGAGGATAAAAAGACACTAAAAAATCATATTTATCCTATCAAAAGCGGTGATGAAATCGGTGAGCTGGGAACCATCATTAACAATATGACCCACGGTTTGGTGGAAGCGGCCAAGGCCAATGAAGACCTCATGGCTGGTAAGGATATCCAAAAGGCATTTATTCCTCTGGAACTAAGTCCCATTAGTGGAAAAAAACATACCATTGGTCAATTCGAAGATGAAGATCTACTTCTCTTTGGCTATTATGAAGGAGCTAAGACTGTATCGGGTGACTATTTTGATTTTAGGCAGCTTGACGATGAACATTTTGCCATTATCAAATGTGACATCGCCGGTAAAGGGGTGTCGGCTTCCTTGATTATGGTTGAAGTGGCCACCATTTTTGTTAACTATTTCAGAAGCCATAAGCCCAAGGAACAGGGGGTAGATTTGGCCGATCTTGTTTGGACCATCAACGATCTGCTCAACGAAGTTGGATTTGCAGGTCGTTTTGCCGCATTTAACATAGTTCTATTGAATAAACGCACCGGTCAATCCTGGATGTGTCATGCCGGAGACCGTGAAGTTAATCTCTTTGACGCCACAAAGGGGAAAATGCACACCATGATGTTAAACGATGTGCCTGCGGCTGGCTCCATCGATAGTGAACTTCTTAAAATGCAGGGGATGGGCTATATACAGACCCCCCACATGTTAAAACATAAAGATATGATTTTCCTCTATACCGACGGTATTGAAGAGGCTCAGAATCTCTTCAGGAACTCAGATTTTAAACAAATTACCTGCGACGGCAGTTGCGGTGCCACGGAAAACGACCCTGGCAATGATAAAGACAATACCACCAATCACATCATGAGTGAAACCTTTGAGGAGTTCACAACTGTAAGGGTTTTTGACGTAATTGAACATGTTCTGGACCGTAAGGACTATGTAATGACCAAATATCATGATCCAAAGGGAGTGGATCATAAAATGAATTTTAATTTCTCCCAAGGGGAAGCTACAGCCGAAGAAGCCGTATTGGCATTGATAGCTGCTCAGTTTATCTTTCAATTGGTTCCAGATCCCAAGGCATCGGAACTGGATCGTGTTATGATCGACCGAAGGGTGGATGATTATCTAAAAAAATATTTTCTTCAATACCGGGATTATTTTAAATTTCCCCAGGAAAATCAGGAAAATGGAGAATATATCTATTACACCCACTTAAAAAAGGATGATCAGACCGACGACTTAACTATTTTGGTGGTGGAGAAAAAATGACTCGTAAGTTCTATTGCCGTGCATGTGGAAGGCAGGTTTCCTACGAAGCTGAAAGCTGCCCCTATTGCGGTAGATTCTTTACTGCGGTGAAATGCCCTAAATGCGGATTTTCCGGTGAGGATGTTTTATTCATAGAAGGATGTCCAAAATGCGTTTTCGGTTGGGATAAATCTACAGAGAATTTCATGGTCAAATCCAAAAAAAGAATATATAAGTCAATTTCCTTAAAATGGGTTCGCCGTTTGATTTTACCCTCTTTGGTTTTACTTTTGTTGTTACTTTATCTATTATGGAGACAAATATGACCATGGTTGTAAGATTTTTGGTCCCACGGATATACACCCACTTATATAGACTGACAGGAGTTCTGAAAATATGCCGATAATAAATAGCATGAGAAATATATTAGTTCTATTAATATTTTCAAATTTCCTATTGGTTGCTCAGGATCAGCAATATCCAGCCATCAATGGACAATATCGAAATTTTTTTCTATCCATGAATGAAGAACAATGCAGAGAGGCTCTGATAGGGGATAGTTATTTTATCTATGACGGTATAGAAAGTCCTTCCCTTCTTAGAGAGTCCCAGGAAGTTCTTATAGACAGCCAGGGCCGCAGTTATATTCAGCGTGGGTGGTTCCAATTTAATGGTGATCAGTTGGTATTGATGACCTTTCAGCTGAATCAAGATAAATTGGATTATTATGGACTTTTTAGCCAGCTGCAAAAAAAATACGGGCCCCCTGTAGATCTGGACCCTCAACAGGCCATCTGGCGAAATGAAGAAGCAGGTGTGGAAATGATCCTGACAAAACCCCTGGAAATACGGTTCCGTGATATTAACTTCTTGCAGGGACTAATCGATGAAGGTCGGGCAGCTGAAAGTTATGAAGAGCTGCTGCGTCAACGTTTTATGGAGGAATTTTAATGCGGCATTGGACAGTTTTATTTCTTTTGGTTTCCCTTTTATCCTGCAAGGTAGATGATCGGGTTGATTTGACAATTCAGGGGAATCTCTTTCATGTCGAAATTGCCGATGAACAGGCGGAATGGACCCAGGGGTTAATGTTCAGAAAAGAACTTGGCCAGGATGAAGGAATGTTATTTATATTTCCTGAAGAGAGTTATAAATCCTTTTGGATGAAAAATACCCTTATCCCTCTTTCCATCGCTTATATGGACAAACAGGGTGTCATCGTAGACCTTTTAGATATGACTCCATTGGATGAATCAGGTATTCCTTCTTCAAAACCAGCGATGTACGCTCTGGAAGTAAATCGAGGCAGATTTCAAAACCTAGGAAGAGAGGTTGGCCAAAGAATGATTCTTCCAGAGGAATATCTACTCAACGAATAGTTCAAGCTCGGGTTTTTCATCTTTTTCTTTTTTGGGATTATTGATCAGTATTTCGATCTTACCTTCCACTGTTTGTAGTTGTTTTTCCAACTCCTTGGAGAGTTTTATTCCCTCTTCAAAGAGTTTTACCGAATCTTCCAATTTTAGATCCCGATCTTTAATTTGGCTGTTAATTTCTTCCAATCTGTTGAGTTTTTCTTCAAATCCCTTCATTTATTGTATCCTTTACCTGGGCAATCAGCCCGTCTTTATAAAATTGAATTTTTATGTTGTCATCCCTATTAACCTGAGACGCACCATGGATATGACGGTCATTTTCATCGGTCACATAGGCAAATCCCCGTTTAAGCAGGGAATTGGGAGATAGGCTTTGTAATTCCCCTTCCTTCAATGCCAGTTCCTGACGAATTTGACTTATCCTTTGCAACATGGTGCTGTTGAGGCCTTCCTTAAGGTGGTTAAGCTCCATTCGTCTGGGTTGTACAAGATGTGACAATTGTTCCTTTAATTTGCTGCTGTCTAAAAAGGACAAACGTTGCCGAACCTGGTTTATTTTATCCGTTAAAACCGGAGCTAATGTTAAGGTTATTTCATCAATACGCTGAATAATCTGCTGCATGTCTGGAGTTACCAATTCCGCGGCAGCTGAGGGTGTGGGGGCACGTAAATCTGCAGCAAAATCACTTAGAGCCACATCAATTTCATGGCCCACTGCCGAAATTACAGGAATGGTGGATGCCGCCACTGCCCGTACCACCGATTCATCACTGAAGGCTAGAAGATCTTCCAACGAACCCCCGCCTCGTCCAACGATAAGAACTTCGGCCATGTTATAATCATTTGCCTGGATAATCTGCTGGGTAATTTCTTGGGCTGCATTGTCTCCCTGCACCGCCGCAGGTAATATTATTACAGAGATATAGGGATTGCGTCGGTTTAAAACCTGGAGAATATCTCGTATGGCCGCCCCGGTGGGTGAGGTTATTACAGCAATTTTCTGGGGAAACTTCGGTAGGGATTTTTTATTGCCTTGATCAAAAAGACCTTCAGCTGCAAGTCGTTGTTTCCTCTCTTCCAGTATCTGCAGAATATCGCCCTGGCCGCTGATCGTCATGGATTGGCATATCAGTTGATAACTGCCTCGTTGAGCATAAAGGGATATTTTACCCCGAGCGATCACCTTTTTTCCGTCAGTCGGTATAAAATCCAAGCCTGCCGCAGCTCCTCGGAACATCACTGCCTGAAGCAGGGCATCTTGATCTTTCAGGCTGAAATAACAATGGCCCGATGAGGCTCTTTTAAAATTAGAAATTTCCCCTTCCACAGAAACGTCCTGGAAATTTCCCTCCAGAGTTTCTTTTATCAATCGAGTAATTTCGGTAACATGCATAGGATTGTGTGTTGAAAAAAGCATAAAAAGATTATATCTGGATTATCAGAATTGATCCATAGATTCATCCAATTGACCTTCCAATTCATCTGCCTTGAGGGCACAATAGTATAGGGCCTTTGAAAGATGTTCTTTAAGGTTATTCTCGCTAAGTCGTATGCTGTATACCACCAACTGTTGCTGGTCCTCCTCAAGTAAGGCCCAGTTTCCCCAAAGCTCATCCTGATAATTGCTCTTTAGTAATTCGGCAATTAACAAGGCTGACTCCTGGGGATCAATGATCATTGCAGGAGAAATGAGTTCTCGTATCAAAATACCCTCAACCTCTTGTGGTGTATGGTAAACCCAAACCTGTTGAGTTCTTCCATGGGGAAGCTTCACCTCCACCAGCCAATCCTGCTGTTCATCACGCTGATAGCTGAAAAAGTGTTTTTTCAGGATCTTTTCTACGGGGTCTCTGGCCTTACAACCCAGTAATAAAGACAGTGAAATTAGCAGAAGCAATAAAAAAACTCGGACTTTCATGATTTTTTTTAAACCAAGTATTCGGTCTGGTCAAGGAATTATGCTATAATTCGAACTAAATCGCCTCTGGGGATAAATATCTGGGAGAAAATACCATGGATCGAACCATTATCGTAAATTGTTTTCATCTTAACGATTATATGTTCAAGCCCTTTCATGACGGTTCCATTCCGGCAGATTTATTGGTGGATAAAATCAAGTCTTCCCCCTTTGGGGGACAGTTCTTGGAGGTCCATCCTTCCCATCAGAATCTCACCCTGGGATTCTCCCGCTGTGTTGCACCTAAAGACAATCTCCAAGGATTCTGGACTGCTTTAAAAGACATCCTGCCACCCCAGGGGGAAACCTGGATAATCCGCGGTGACCTACCTCTGTTGGATCTTAATATGTTGGAAGATATGATGGCTTTACATCATAAATATTATGCTCAATATACCTTTGCCGATGCCTGGCCCTTTGGATTGGCCGGGGATATTATTCGTAATGAAATACTTCCGGAAATTCTGGAAATGGTTCTTACTCAACCAGCATTAGCGTCTCAATGCGGATTATTTGATATTATTCAAAGAGATATTAACCGTTTCGATTTGGAGACTCTGGTGGCTCCTCAGGATTACCGTCCCTGGCGATTGGATCTATCTTTAAAAAATAAAGAAGGCTGGTTGTTGGCCGATGCCTTTTTACAAAAAAAATATGGCAGTTCTTTGGATTTACCCACCATGGTGGATAGTCATGAGTTTATCTTCAGAACCATTCCCAGTTATGTACAAATTCAACTGAGTGAACAATGCCCACAGAGTTGTTCCTATTGTCCCTATCCTTCTATGAATCCTCAACTTCTTCAGCCAGGAAGAAATATGACCTTTGATGAATTTTCAAAGATTCTACATCAGGTAAAAACATTAAATCCCCAAGCACAGATTTCTCTTTCTCCCTGGGGTGAGGCTTCTTTAAATCCCCATGTATATAAAATGATTCAGTTGGTCATGGATATGGGATTTTCTCTATTGGTGGAAACTTCCGGTCTGGGTTGGGATCAAAACAAACTTCAACCATTACTTAATCAGGAACAACAAAATTGGATTATTTCCATGGATGCTCAAGACCCAGATTTATACAAAAAGCTACGGGGCGAGGGACAGCAGGAAGTCTTGGGATTTATGGATTTTCTGGAGAATCAACTAGGAGATAATCTTTATTGTCAGGTGGTGCGCTCCACCGATAATGAAGAGGATTTAGAAGGTCTTTATCAGTGGATGAAACAGCGGAAAAGTAAGCTGTTGGTTCAAAAATACGATCATTTTTCCTCTGCGTTACCCCATAAGAAAATAACCGACCTATCGCCGGTTAAAAGGCAACCTTGCTGGCATAATAAACGAGATCTTCTTATCATGGCTGATGGCAGGGTGCCTCAATGCAGAGAAGATATAAAAATAGAGCATTGCCTTGGCAACCTTTTCCAAGAAGATCTCTCCACTATCTGGAAGAGGGGTGAGGATCTTTATAAAAAACAGATCAATAAGGAATATCCCGGTATCTGCGGAGATTGTGATGAATACTACTGCTATAACTTTTGAACGAAATAATCTGGAATACACCTTTATGTCGGGGAATCAGGAGGATAGAAGTCTTCTAAAACCGTCGGGGTTGAGTATTCTTTTGATGAATCGGGGTGATAAACCCTTTCGAAAAGATCTACTTCACCAGCTTAGTCAACTGGGTACCAGGGAAATAATTTCGGTGGAAACCTCAAAAAATAGAATTAACCCAGAAGAGCTTCAACGGGAGCTTCCCCTGGTGAAACTTTTATTTTTTCAATCAAAGGCCCATTGGGGTGAGATGATAAACATTGGAATTAAAGAATCCCTGGGAGAATTTGTATTTCTCATTTGGAATGATATGGATATTAATAGTTATTCTATCTCTTCGCGGGTATTCAGTAAAATAGAAGAACGTCAGGACTTTTGTACCTTACCCTGGTTGTATGATCAAAAGGGTGAGCTCTATCCCTCCCGCTTTTTACCCAGTTACGGAAAGGATAAACAGCTTAAAATGCTGCCTCTTCCCCCCGAGGAAGAACTGCCGAGAAGTTTATTCCCCCTGGATTATGTGGGGATTTACCAAAGGGATAAGTTTTTAAGGGCCGGCGGATATGACGGCAATATAAAAAGCAGTTACTGGCAGCTTATGGACCTAGGTTTCAGAGCCGCCATGGGGAATCAGCGTATCGCTTTTCATTCCGCTTTAAAGGTTCACTGTAAAGAAGAAATCCCTAGCCTGAATATCTCGGTTGACCAGGATTATATTCAATTTTACCTTAAGACCCTGGCTTTAAAAATAAGAAACGGTCAGGCTAGACTGCCCATCAGTCATTTGTTTTCCCTATGGTTTAAAACACCCCTCAGCTTCCGACAAAGTGTCAGCAGAATTAAGGAAATACGCCGCTGGGTAAAGGCTAAGCAATATCATTTTTGTTTTGAAGCCATGGATTTGATCAATCATTGGGGTGATCTTTGAGTTCTACTGCCCTGTTTCTTCAATGCAGACTGGATTCCAGCAGATTACCCGGTAAAGCTTTAATTAACATAGAAGGTAAAACGGTAATCGAGCTTGCCATGGAAGCATTAAAACCGCTTAATGTGGAACATCATATAC
>JAQICO010000456.1 GCA_027858495.1 Spirochaetaceae bacterium | reverse complement strand
GTTCTGGAATACGCCAATGTGTATTTTGTTAGAGATGGAAACCACCGGGTTTCCGTGGCCAAAAGTCTCAAAAGAGAATTCATCCGGGCAAAGATAACCCACCTTGGCGTCCCCTATCGACTACATAAACGTTTCACCCGTAATAATTTGGAAGACTTTAAACACTTGCTAAATTTCCATAATAAAACCGGTTTCCTCAACTATATTCCCGAGGCAAAATTTGATATAAAACGCCTCCAAAGCTGGGAAATCTTAGAAAAAGAAATTAACTGCTGGAATCCTTCCTGGTATGAGCGTCATAACCAAGAGACCGGAGACATAGACCGGGGAGATCAACAGCGTTATTGGTACTCTCGAGTTTATAGCTATATTCTGAATCATATAAAAAAGGCATCACTCCATTATCTCTTTCCCGGTTGGGGCAATGGGGATGTAGCGCTGGAAATGATAAGACTATGGAATAGCTTTCCCGAACCGGATAACTTCACCATTGAGGACATGTACGAAATATTTTTAAAGCGAACAAAACGTATAAAATTCTTTCTTGCACCCTTCCGTTATGTTCTGGAAAAAATTGATTACCTGCGGCGCACATCCTTTGATGAACGCTGCATCTTTCTGGATATGAGCAATATAAAGGAAATTCGCCCGGATTTCCGGCTGCCGGCAGACCTGGGAAAGGCCTATTGGCGCAAACTTCATTTTGAGCTCTTCCGCAGCCATTTTCATAAAATGAAACGCCGTATGGGACGCAGTCCCTACCTGAATGAACTGGTGGAAGATTGGTATGACCATGTATGGTTACCCAGAACCGATTAAAAACATGTAAACAGTTTTATTGGATTATACTTTAAGAAAGGCCGCAATATAAAAATAGGGGTCTGCCTCTACTTCACCACGGAAGTGCTCAAAGTGTTCAGGGGGTTCACTATCTGCCCCGGATAATAGAAGTAGCCTGTTATCCCAAAGATACCATAGAGAGTGAAGATCCTCTTTCTGCCTCAACCTTTTTTCAATAAGACGTTGGCCTAACCTGCTTTTTAATTCATTATGATTATCCTGACCCGACATCAAAAATACCTGCCGGTCAATACAGGTTAACACGGCTCTTTGAAAGCCCAGAGCCATGGCGTTGTCCGACCGGAATCCTTCCACTTTTATTTGGTACTGCCCCAACATAAGATTGTAACCCTGAAGCCGTAGGTTTTTACGAAGAGAAACAATTTCTTTACGGACGTCCTGAAGCACCTCAGAATTATTCTTATGGGTTTGTAGCTGTAGTCTCCATTTCCTAAAAAGAGATTCGTATTGTACAAAAATAGGAGTTCTACTAAGAAAATGGTTTGTATCGGAAAGCAGTTTCCAGGTTGAGGCAAAATTTTCCTTTAAACGGCTTTTCAGCTCTCCCATGGAATGATTCATCAATTCAATTTAATATGTTATAATTACAAAAGATAGGATAATTATGAAAATCTTTGTTGTTTCTGATATTCATGGAAATGCAGCAGCCCTGAAAAGCCTCTGGAAAAGAATAGCAGGAGATTGTGATGCTCTATGGGTTTTGGGAGATTCCACGGGTTATGGACCGGACAATGAGAAAGTAATCCGCCTTCTGATGAAATGGAATGCCCTGATACTACCGGGTAATCACGACCTCTGTTTAGCGGGAGTTGAATCTAAGTATCGCCTTAGTGAGGATAGTCGAAGGGCAATGGATTTGATCCAACTACCAGAAGATCTGAAAGAGGAAATCCGCCGCTGGCCCAGAACACAAGAGAAGGAATCCATCACTCTGGTTCATGGTGCCGCCTCCGATCCTATTTGGAATTATATCCTCGATAAACCCACGGCAATCAGAGAATTCAAAGAGATTAGAACCTCCCACTGTTTTTTTGGACATAGCCATAATCCTGGGATTTTTAGATTATCCGCAGGGGAAATAGAATGGATAGTTCCCCAAATGGGGAAAAGCTACCCACTAAAAAACTGCAGAGCTCTGGTAAATCCAGGAAGCCTGGGGCAGCCCCGAGATGGAGATTCCCGTTCATCCTTTATGATATTCGATACAGTAAAACGTTGTGTAACCTTTTATAGAAATACCTATTCCGTTAAACGAACCCAGCGAAAAATGATTAAGAGAGGTTTCCCCCCCTTTCTGATTGATAGGTTAAGCAAGGGAATTTAACCATTTTCAATGTTTCAAATTCCTGACATATTTTATAGAAACTTAAACTCAACCTGATGCTCTTTTTTATCACGGAACAAAGGGATTTCACAGAAAGTAGAAACCTTCCCGTCTATGTTTAGACACCATTGGTTGTCCTTACAATCCTTGAGTCTTTTAAATCCTTCTGCCTTTGACATGGTGATGTTATATCGGGTTCCTGCCTCGTTAATAATGAGTTTTACCTCACGGTCTTCTTCTCTAAGCACCGGATTAAGAATGATCTTATCGGTCTGATAACTAATTCCAAAGGCATCTAGTAAGGCTAAGATCAACCAGGTCGATGTTCCCGATAATAGGGGGCCGATATTCTCACCGGTTTCACTATTGTTATACTGGGTACAGAAACGTGGATTACCCGCTATCTCAAAGGGGCTGCTCATGGTTCTAAAAGGCATTACTATATCGATCATCCACCATGCGGAAGAAGCCAATTCTTTGGCAAGGTTGTGGCTGTTTACCTGTTTAGCTCCTTTAAGCATGGCACAAACTGCCATCATGCTTGCATGTTTAAAAACAGCACCATTTTCTCGGTCCCCGGGGAAGTATTCCGAGGTGGCTGCATCAGGATCTACCCGGCTTAAATCCATGGGTGAAACCAGCTTGAAACCATGGGGTGTCTTTAAATATTTGTTGAGAATATTCAGCATGGAACTAATCTGTTCTTCCGTTGCAGTGGAGGACAGAATAGACCAAGAAAAGCTATTGAGAAAATAGGTTCCATCAATGTCTGAATCGGTGGACAAACCGTCCCCAGGTCCTCCGGCATAGGAATATTCTCCTGGTTTGTTAATAAGCAACCTGGTAAAAAAGTTTTTTTTCCATCCATGGGTTTGAATTTTCTGATAAAGGGATTTAGAAAATTTATTTGCCCATTCTACGGACACAAGGTCCTCGGTCATGGCCGCCAGGTCAGAGAACTCATCGGCGGCTAGTTTTAATAGAAAGGCATTCATAATGCTTTCCATGAAATCATTTTTACCAGGACCAATCTCTGAAGAATCGGAAATCCAGTTTTGCTGTTTAAAGGGTCCTGCCTGGTAATTTCCATCCAATTTCAGACAGTCATTCCAATCGGCAAGATCCAACAGAGGGAGACCATGTTTACCTATGGAGAATTCCCCGGAGTAACGGAGGATGGCTTTTAATGTTTCTATAAGCACTCTTTCTGGTCCATCCGCCGTGGGAAATGGCTGGTTAAGAAACGCTTTATCTCCTGTAAGCTTTACATAACGGCTGACAGCCTGAACCAGCCAAAGGGCGTCATCGGACCATTTCCCTGCCTCTTTCCCCTTCCAAAAGAAATTATGATAGGCATATCCCTTAATAAAAACCTTGGTGATCCATTCTTCAAGAAGGTCTTTGATAAAATCTGTCTTTCCCATGGCTTGGAAGTAATACATAGATGCAAAAAGATCCTGGATTTCTCTAAACCCAATTTCACGATATCCCTTTTGAGTCTGTCCGAAGGACCTGGAAACAAAGGTTTGATATAAAACCTGGAAGGGTAAATTTTTGCTACAGTAGGCTGAAAAGTATGGATCAGAAGTTTTAACATTTAGAAAGGATGCATAGTCTTCGTAAAAAGTTTTCACCTCATCAAAGGCGTCCTTCACAGCCGTTACACTGTTAAAGTGTTTATGTAGGGCTTGCACTTCTTTTATTAAACTTTCCTGAGAAAAATCAGGGTTGCTTTTACTAGAAACGAGTCCGGTATAATTTTCCGCATATATAGTAGAACCCGACTCTATTTCAATTTTTGATGCCAGAGCAAAGAAACCAGGTCCCCTTAGATTAAGACGATTTGATAGATTTAATGCACCCTGAGGTTTTTCTAAAGAGCCATTACCAAAAAATTCCTGATAGGATGTGGAAAACTCACTGGGGAAAAGACCTATATCGGACTGCCTATGAATCTTCATGCTATGAAATCGAAGATCCTCTCTGGTATCCATTGGATAATAATCAGGACTAATAGCGACGATACGATTATCATTATCCTTAATCACTCCTGCCTGCATGATAATAGTGCTATATAAAACATCTTCCTGCAGAGCTCCGGGTTTGCCAGAACCGAACATACCGGTGTAAACCAATCGGATATTTCGTTTTTCCTTTGTGTTATTTGTAATGGATATCTCCTGTATTTCACAGGCCAGAGGCAGTTCAGACTTTTGAACCGGCAAGAAAAACTTTCGTCGAATTTCTAAACCACAACGGGTGTTATAATTGATGGTGGTAGAGTTCTGACTGTGCAGACATTCTGCCTCAACTATATTGTCATCGTTGACATCTGCAGAATAAAAGATCTGTTCATTTCCTTCAAATAGGTAAAACTGTCGATTACAGGGATTCCCGTTCTCCTCCTGAAGTATATCCCATCGGGTAGCCAGTACCTGAGTATCTGCATGGGATCTAAAACTCCCACGACCAAATCGGTCTACCACACTTTTGGGAGTTGTCTGTAAAGGATGAGGAAAACCGACACGGTTTCCTAAAAGCATATTGATAAAGAAATGAGGTCCCGGGGCCTTTCCCTTAAGACCCATTCTATGCTCTCCAGATTCTGTAAGCTCACCGGACCAAGTTTGAAAATCCATTAGAAGAGAAATAAGGTCGTTCTCAACAATCCTGGAAAGCTGGAAGGAACAGATCTCCGTAGTATCACTATAAGCCTTAATACTCTTATTCTTATTATCCCAGGCGATAAGGATGTTAGTATCAGTTTGAAAACTGCTCTTTAAACCATCTAGCCATGAATTAAGAGTGGATATATTAACAGAGGCTTGGGCAACAGGCCCTGGAAAAGGAAGTCCGGAAAAAATCAAATGAATATTTTTTACAGAATCGAGAAGGATAGAATCTACACTTCCGGTGATTAATTTATCGAAATGCTCAAACATATTTTTTCTTTGGCTGAACGTCTCTTCTCGAGCTACTATCTTTTTCATTTTCATTTTTCTCCATGGATATATGGGGTTTTTTATTATAATACAATAATTGTATCAAGAAACAATTGAAAGATCAACATTTGACGGTATCGATTTGCATACAAGGAAAATGTATATTTGCATTATCGATTCATCAAAGATAGCCTCACTCATAGCTGGAGGTTTATTTCCTTACGCTTTAATTTCCTGCATCACGGTAAATATTTTTATCATTTCTTTTTATTATTCAACAATCGTTATTCCAGGTTGGGCTCCTATTGACTATAGGTAAATGTAATCATATATTTTTTTACAAATTCAATTACATTTTACGGGAATTTCTTCTATGAAAATTAAGTGTTTGGTATTAGGTTTAATCGTGTTAATTATGACATCTTGTCTATCGTCTCCGGAACCTTTTCCTATTGAGATGTCTGAAAACTCTACTTTAGTTTATGGCGTACTCAGATATAATCATCCACAAGTGAGAACATATGGTATTCAAGTTAAGAAAATTGATGATTTTTCTGAGTGGTCCTTTTTAAATGGCTTAGGAGATGGCATTTTCGTTTGTGCAGGCTTATCACCTGGAACCTATTTCATTGAAGTTTATAGATATGAAATAGATAGTAAAAGCACTACGGGCTCACGCCCGTAGCATTTTTATAATACAAGCTTCGCTTGCCCGCTGTCTTCTTTCCCCTGATTCTCTATATATTTTCTTATAACTTCTTCGTTTAGTCCGACTGTAGAGACAAAATAACCTATCGACCAAATTCCTTCACTTCCCCAATAGACTTTATTTAGATTGATAAACTTCTCTCTCATCCTACGGCCGGTATTTGCTTTGACTTTTGCTATTACATCGCAAACTTTATACTTTGGAGGAATTTCCATAATCATATGGAAATGGTCTAAATCAGTATTGACCTCTATAACCCGAATATCAGGGTGGTGATTTTCTATTTGCCGAACGCTTTTCTTAAAATATTCGCTAATACCACCCTTAAGTATCTTGCGTCTATATTTGGTCGAAACCACTATATGGTAACGGATATAATATACCGCATGGGCCTGCTTACTGTACTCCATATCTTGACTGTAGCAAAGACAGCGGGTTTAATCCATCTACGGGCTCACGCCCGTAGTATTATAGAGGTCATGAATAAAA